>JAUWJM010000081.1 GCA_030607715.1 Candidatus Aerophobota bacterium | reverse complement strand
CAAGGGTAAAACCATATTTTCGCCTGATTTTTTTAAAAAAGAATTTTATCCGCGCCTTGAAAGATTAGTAAAAGCCTGGCATGAACATAACATCAAATGTCTTTTTCACTCAGATGGCAATTTAATGCCAATTCTACCTTATTTAATTGAGACGGGTATTGATGGGCTAAATCCTATTGAGACCGCGGCTGGAATGAGCTTAAGGAAGGTAAAAGAACTATATAGCGATAAGATATTTTTGGCCGGGGGAATCGATGTCTCCGAGCTAATGCCCTACGGCACAAGGGAAGAGGTAAAAAGAGGGGTTATTCAAGCGATAAAGGATGCCGGCTATGGCTCTGGTTTTTTCTTAGGTTCTACAACTGAATTGCATAACGCTATCCCTGGAGAAAATATTGTTACTATGATTGAAACTACTAAAAAATATGGGGAATACCCTTTAAACCTATAATACTTACGAGGTAAGAAAACGGATTATTCGCGCGGAGAGAAATTAAACAGCTGCATGGAATACGTTCTTATTTATCTTAAAAGAGAGCAAGGATTCACTATGGAGTATATTTAATTATTTTGGAGGAAAAAAATGCTTTTGAAAAGTTTAAGTGAAAGGGAATATTATAATAAGGTTTATGGCTGTTGGCTGGGTAAAAATTGTGGTGGGACATTAGGAGCTCCTTGAAATAGGGCTTTCATTTATTCCAGAGAATTCTAATACCGCAAAAGCAATTAAGAATGCTATGAAAGCTTATAAACAGGGGATGAGTTGGAAAGAAGCAAGAAATTTTGTTCTTCACCATTCCTATAGTCCTATAGCCCAATACTCCCCAGTAAATCTTGGATTTCAAACAATAGGTTTACTTTATGGTAAAGATTTTGCAGATGCTCTCTGTAAAGCAGTCAATTGTGGATATGATACCGATTGCACCGGGGCAACTCTGGGGGCTCTATTGGGAATTATTTCAGGTAAGGAAGGTCTTCCTGACAAATGGATAAAGCCATTAAGTGATAAAATTACCACTAATTCCTCCTGGGGAGGAATTAGAAATGTAAGGGAGCCTAAAAACCTTGATGATTTGACTAAAAGGGTCTGCCGGATGGGAAGGAAAGTTATTTCTTTCTATAAAGAAGAAATTTTTTTAGAAAGAAAAACTGTTTCAAAAGAAATTGATTTAGGCTTTGGGCCAGATGAAAATATAAAAAAATTGTGGTATACTTCTCCTACAAAGGTGGATTTTAATTTACATACTCTTATAATCTCAGTGGATTATTTGAATACCCCTGTTATTCAATTAGGAGTACTTAGTAGTTTCAAGATAATTATTAAAAATACAAGATTAGTAAATCTTAAGGTTGATGTTTCTATAGAAACTCCCCTGGGATGGAATGTAGAGCCAAAAACTCGAAAGATGAATATAAAACCAGGGGCTGAATCTATAGGTGAATTTTCCATAAAAGTTAATAATATAAAGGAACTTAATATATCTAATCGAGCTGACATTTATGTATTGGTTAGTGAAAGGCCAAAATTAGAAAAAATCCCCTTAGTTTTTCTCTCTGCTAATAGATGGTTAATTTCTAATGTATTTAAAAAAGAAGAAATAATGGCTTTAAACTCTTTAGAGGCCAATCCTAATCCTGATAGATTAAATGAAAAGTGGACTGTTATTGACTTTTTTGATAATGAACTTAAAATTGAAGAAAGATTTTACGACAAGCCAGTCCAGGCACATTTTGTTATCTCAGGTCCTGCTCCTTTTTATTATGGACTTGCAGATCTAATAGAATATAAATTTCCCTGGGAAGTATAAATTAAATAAAGTAATAAGGAGGATGAAATGGTTTTACAAGGAGGAAAAGAGGAGATGTTAGGGGTTAGAGCGCCTACAAATTTACTTTGTGAATATGCATCAGACCCTATAGGTATTGATGCAATTCAGCCTCGATTTTTCTGGGTGTGCAATCACTCTAAGCGTGGACAGATTCAATCAGCCTACCAGATACTTGTTGGGAGTAATCGGGCAAATCTGGATGCAGAGAGCAGGGATAAGTGGGATAGTGGTAGAGTAATATCGGGGCAGTCAGTAAATATTGCCTATGCGGGAAGTTCCCTGGAGAGTAGGAAAACCTACTTCTGGAAGATTCGTGTTTGGGATAAAAATGACAAAGTAAGTCAATGGAGTAAGGTAGCTACCTTTGAAATGGGTCTCTTAAAACCCGAGGATTGGAAGGGAGAATGGATTGAAGGAGAAAACCTTCTTCGCAAAGAATTTACTATTGATAAAGATATCGCACGGGCACGCGTTTATATTTCTGGCTTAGGGTATTACGAATTATGTATTAACGGAAATAAAGTTGGCGATTATGTCCTTGATCCTGGCTGGACTGATTATAAAAAGAGAGTTCTATATTCTACCTATGATATAACTAAATATTTAAAGAGAGATAAAAATGCTATTGGTATTATGCTTGGTAATGGAAGATATATAAAAGAATATGGATATGCTCTGCCAAAAGTAATACTGCAATTAAATCTAAAATTTATTGATGGCACCAGTGAGAGCATTTTTACCGATGATACCTGGAAAACTGTTCAGGGACCAATCATTTCTAATGATATCTACAACGGAGAAGCCTATGATGCCCGACTTGAAAAAATTGGTTGGGATAAACCTGGTTATGAGGACGCTAATTGGAACAGGGCGAGAATAGCTGATGCTCCTGGAGGAAAATTAGTTTCTCAGGCGAGTTTCCCACCAATTAAGATAAATAAGATAATTCAACCCTTAAAAATTACCAGTCCAAAACCAAATGTTTATATTTATGATTTTGGACAAAATTTCACTGGTTGGGTGAGACTCTGTGTGAGTGGACCAAAGGGAACAAAAATAAATCTTAGATACGCTGAATTATTAGACGAGGAAGGAATGATCAATGTTATTCCTAACGGAAAGGCAAAGGCAACTGATACTTATATTTTAAAAGGAGAAGAAAAGGAAATTTATGAGCCGCGCTTTACTTATCATGGATTTAGGTATGTGGAGATAACCGGTTTTCCTGGTACACCGACACTGGAGAGTATAGAGGGACGCGTTGTGCACTCAGCAGTAGAACCTATTGGTGGCTTTATATGCTCTAATCCTTTGATCAATCACATTCATAAGAATATTCTCTGGGGACAGTTAAGTAATTTAATGAGTATCCCCACTGATTGTCCACAGCGTAATGAACGCATGGGATGGATGGGCGATGCTCAACTCACCGCAGAAGAAGCAATCTATAACTTTGATATGGCTGGCTTTTACACGAAATGGATAAATGATATAAGAGAAGCTCAGAAAGAAGATGGGAGCGTGCCTGATGTTGTTCCACCATACTGGAGTAATTATCCCGCTGATCCTGCATGGGGCACTGCCTGTGTAGTTATTCCCTGGTATCTTTACCAATATTATGGAGATAAGCGAATCTTAGAGGAAAATTATTCTTTAATAAAAAATTGGGTTGACTTTCTAAGCACCAAGACTGAGGATTACATTCTCTCTTATTTTAAATATGGAGATTGGTGTCCTCCAGCTCATGTTAAGCCTGTAGATACTCCCGGGGAGCTTACTTCAACCTGGTATTATTATCACGATACTCTCATATTATCTAAAATTGCAGATGTTTTAGGAAAATCAACTGATACTGAAAAATACTCTAAGTTGGCTGATAGAATTAAAGAAGCTTTTAATAAGGAATTTCTTAAAGAAAATTGTTATGCATCTGGTAGTCAGACCTCTAATATTCTTCCTCTGTTTTTAGATATGGTCCCCGAGGATAAAAGGGAGGCCGTATTGAAAAGTTTAGTAGATGATATCAGGATATCTCATAGCGATCACTTTAATACAGGCATTGTGGGCACAGGATATATATTGGATGTTCTCACAAAATTTGGAAGAGATGATCTTGCCTATAAAATTGCCACTCAAACTACTTATCCTGGCTTCGGATATATGATCCGAGAGGGTGCTACCACTGTTTGGGAAAGGTGGGAATATCTTACTGGCGGTGGTATGAATTCCCATAATCATATAATGTTTGGGACTGTGGATACCTGGTTCTATAAAGTATTGGCTGGAATTAATGTTGACTCTACTGAGCCTGGTTTTCAACGGATTATTATTAAGCCTTATATAGTTGGTGATTTAAAGTATGTCAGTGCCTCAATCAAGACCGTTAGAGGTATAATATCCTCAAGTTGGGAGAAAAAGGATAATTCCCTAATTTTGGAGGTTTCTTTACCGGTTAATAGTCAAGCAAAGGTTAGTATTCCCAGGATGGGATTAGATAATGTTATAGTTGAAGAAAGTGGGAAAATAATTTGGAAAGATAGCTCATTTGTGGAGGGTGTCCCAGGGATCAGTGAAGGAACCGAGGAGAAAGATTATGTGACATTTGATGTTGGGTCGGGCTCATATTCCTTCAAAATTAGAGGAGGGTAAAAAGCAGAGAACCAAAGTTTTTGACTTTTCCTCATGGTGCGATATAGTGAAAAGAATTTTATAGGGAGACAACGACTCAAAAAATAGGTTAAAAGCCATCTATCGATTTAAAAATAAAGAATAATAGAGATAATGATTGAAGTTTTGTGATTTTGAGAGAAAGGTAATTGAACTTCCTCCAGAAAGATGGAAACATATAACGACGGAACATCCTGAAGTAAAGAAATTAAAGAACAAAATAAAGGAAGTTTTAAGAAAGCCCGATATAGTAAAGGGAAGTAAACGCGACAAGAATGTGTGGTTATATTATAAATTTAGCCAAGAAATATTTGGAGGAAAGTATCTTTTAGTTGTAGTAAAAAAAGGTGATAAGTCTTTTATTCTAACTTTTTATATAACTGATAGAATAAAGAAAGGGGATTTTATATGGAAAAAAGAAAAGGGGAAAAATTAAGAATTTCCTATGATAAAGAAGGTGATATTCTTGATCTTTCTATAGGGAGTCCTGAGGCAGCAATTTCTACTGAAATTGAGGATGATTTTTTTATCCGTACTGATCCTAAAACTGGAGAGGTTGTAGGATTTTCAGTCTTGAATTTCGAGAAGTGGTTTAAGGATACGAGGGATTTTAAGACATTGCCTGTCTCTGTAGAATTATCAGTAACAGGTTCAAGGGTAAATTCTTAATTTTGGCATTGGATTATGCGTAATATAAGAAAAATAGCAATATAGGAATATAGATTTGAAGAAGCGAGACCAAAAACCAAAAACCTCCCTCCTACTTTTATTTAGATCTAACCAAAAATTACCCATTTTTAGAGTCTGATTAAATTGACAAAACCCTATAATATGCTAAAATTGTGGAAGTAAGAAGACTTCGGGCATTCTTTTCCGTCGCTGTAGATGCTCTTTAGATTATTCTGCTCAGCTTCTTCACTACGGGAAAGATTTAAACTTGGAAGCTTTGCTTCCTTCGAACATAAATCTTTCTTTTTCCTTCGCTTAGAAACCTCGTTAAGGTAGACCATCTAAGGCTTCTTCAGGGAAATGCCCTCAGTATCGGATTGTAGGTATAATTTTCTATGTATATCAAAAAGAGAGGTTATAATGGAAAGATTATGGGCTCCCTGGCGAAGTGAATATGTAACCAGTAAAAAGACAAATGAATGTATTTTTTGTAAAGCCTGGAGAGAAAAAAAAGATGAGGAAAATTATATTCTTTTAAGAGGTAAATACTCTCTGGTAATGCTCAACACCTTTCCTTACAATAATGGGCATTTAATGATTGCTCCCTGTAAGCATACCGCTTCTCTTGAGGATTTAAAGAAAGAAGAACAGGAAGAAATGATGGCTTTTGTTATACAAATGTTAGATCTACTTAAAAAAGTTTTAAACCCGGAAGGATTCAATCTTGGGATGAATCTGGGAAAGATAGCTGGAGCAGGAGTAGCTGACCATTTGCATTTACATATTGTTCCTCGATGGAGGGGGGATAATAATTTTATGCCGGTTATTGCTAATACTCGGGTAGTGCCTGAAGCTCTCCGAGAAACTTACCGTAAATTAAAGGAAAAGATATGAGTTTAAAAGAAGAAATAGTCCGCTGGATTAAAAAAAAAGTTAAGGAAGCAAAGGCTGAGGGGATAGTAGTGGGATTGAGTGGAGGGATTGATTCTTCAGTGGTAGCTTCTTTATCTCATGAAGCGATGGAAGAAAAAGTGTTGGGGGTGATTATGCCCTGTCAGAGCTCCGCGGATGATGAGCACTACGCTCTTATGATTGCTGAAAAACTTCGGATTAAAACAGAAAAAGTAGAGCTTGATTCTGTTTATAAGGAAATTCTAAAGATTTTTCCTCCAGGAAATCAATTGAGTATAGCTAATTTAAAGCCACGCCTGCGAATGATAGTTTTATACTATTTTGCTAATAATTTAAATTATCTTGTAGCCGGGACAGGGAATAAAAGTGAAATCACTGTGGGCTATTTTACCAAGTATGGAGATGGAGGAGCAGACATTCTTCCGCTGGGAGGTCTTTTAAAGAGTGAGGTAAGGAAATTAGCAAAAGAACTAAATATACCAGGGGAAATAATAGAGAAACCTCCTACGGCAGGATTATGGAAAGGGCAGACAGATGAGGGAGAGTTGGGAATAAGTTACGAGGAACTGGATAGAATAATCCAGGCGATAGAGTTAAATAATACAGAATCTTTGCCCTCAGAGAAAGTGACCCGGGTTAAAGAGCTTATAAAAGCATCCCAGCATAAAAGGTTATTAGCTCCTATATTTGAGAAACAAAATTGATTGCTATTGTTGATTATGGGATGGGAAATTTAAAAAGTGTGGAGAATGCTTTTAAAAGTATGGGCTATGAGGCTATTATTACCCGCGATTCTGCAAGGATTTTAAATTCTTCAGGGTTAGTTCTACCGGGAGTAGGAGCTTTCAGAGACTGCATGAAAAATTTAAATACTTACGGATTAAAGGAACCTCTTCGTAAGTTTATAGAGAGTAAGAAGCCTTTTTTGGGTATCTGTCTTGGTTTCCAGGTGCTTTTTGAGGAAAGTGAGGAATTTGGATTATGTAAAGGTTTGGGTATCCTTAAAGGAAGAGTAGTGCGTTTCCCGGAAGACAAACTTAAAATTCCTCATATGGGATGGAATACAGTAAAAATTAAAAAAGAATGCCCTTTCCTTGAAGGGATTAAGGATTTTTCTTATTTTTATTTCGTCCATTCCTATTATGTTATTCCTGAGGAAAAAGAGATTATTACTACTAGTACAGATTATGGAGTTGAATTTACTTCCAGCATCTGGAAAGATAATATTT
>JAUWJM010000130.1 GCA_030607715.1 Candidatus Aerophobota bacterium | reverse complement strand
TTCTCTTATCTTTGAGGATCTTCGTGGACAGCCCTTGCTTCAACTGATAGGGATGATAAGTCTGACAGCAAAAGGGGGGACTTTCTATCCTGTTCCTCGCTTTTTGAATCTTGATGACGCTTTAATAAATGCAGTGGGCAAGAACTCATTAGCTCTTTATAAAGAATGGAGAGAGTGGGTTTTTAAAAAATACAAGGATAAAGAGAGAATAGATGAACATTTCCTTACTCCAGAAAAAAGATTAACCTCTAAAGGCAGGAGAAATCAATATCCCTGCTTTTCTCCTTCAGGGGAAATGATAGCTTTTGTTTCCAATAGAGGTTATGATTATGCCTTATTTGATCTTTACTTAATGGAGATAGCTACAAAAAAGGTAAAAAGACTGGAAAGAGGAGTTAATCCCTTTTTTTCATTCTCCCCTGATGGAAAGATGATTGCTTACTCCAAAGTTCAATTTTATTCTCCTAAAAGAGCTTTTTTGTCTGATATCTGGATTTTAAATATTAACAACGGAAGAAAGGAAAGAATTACCTATGGAGAACGGGCTTCAGAACCTTGCTTTTCCCCTGATGGAGAAAGATTAGTCTTTGTAAAAAAGCAAGGGGGAAACTCCAATTTGTGGCTGCTTGATTTTAAGAGTTATAATCTTTCTCCTCTTACCGAGGATAAAGATGGATTAACCCAGAATTTCTCCCCGAATTTTTCCCCTGATGGAGAGCAAATCGTCTTTGTCTCCTTTGGCCAGGGAAAAAGAGATATATATCTTCTAAAATTAAAGGATAAAACTCTCATCCCTCTTACCCGGGATGAAGCTGATAATCGTTGTCCAGTTTTTTCTCCCCTGGGGAATAAAATTTACTTTATCTCTGATAGAGAAGGTAAAGTATTTAACCTTTACTCTATAAATTTAAAGGGAAAAGATTTAAAAAAGGACACCGAGGTTGAAGGAGGAGTGTTTTCCCCTTCTTTCTCAAAGGATGGCGAAAAAGTAGCTGTTTCTGGATATAAGGAAGGAAGATTCTCTATCTTTTTGTTTTCTTCCTCTGAGCTAAAGGGAAAAGAAATTAAGTCTTTTTCCAGTAAACTAAAGCTAATAGCAGAGTATCATCAAAAAGAGGAGACTAAGTTTAAAGACTATTTTTATCAATCAAAGATTAAAATGCATTATCTCTTACCCTGGTTTTCTCTGAGTGAGGAACAATCTTATTTTTCTCTGGAAGGATACGCCTCTGATGTATTAGAAAAACATCAGTTTTATTTTTCTACTTCTCTAAGTGAGGATTTTCAGTATGATTTTTTCTACATTAACCGCAGTTTTACTCCCACTTTCTGGATTGATATCTCTCATATCAAAAGCTATGGTAAATTTAAGAGAGAATACTATCCCCTGAATAAAGAGACGCAAAGTTTTGGCTTTTTATACTCCATCAACGAAGGAATTGAAACAGGGGTAAGCTTTAATTGGCAGAATCTCTCTACCTCTTTATTTTCTCCCTCTGGCGATCCTGTTCATTTTGATGGTCAGGTGAATAGCTTAAAAGCAGAGATTGGTTATTCCAATCAGATTCCTGTTAGCGCGCCTGAGCTTAACAGATGGGGAAAAACTCTTTACCTATCTACAGAATGGGCTGATCCAGGATGGGGAAGTGATTTAGATTATACTGCCTATGAAATGGATTTTAGAGATTATTGGAGATTATCAGATAAAAGTGGTCTTGCTTTGAGGATTTTAGGTAAACGGGTGGAAAACAAACAACCCTCTCCTAAGATTTTGTTTTCTTTAGGAGGTATGGAAACTTTACCAGGATATCCTGAGGATTACAGGATAGGGGAAAACCTCTTCTTATCCAGCTTAGAGTATAGATTTAACTGGCTAAAAAGAATAGGAGGCTCCTCTTTTTTTTACCTTGATTCTTTAGGGGGAGCACTTTTCTATAATATAGGGACTGCCTGGGAAGGGAATGAGTTGGATTTACAGGATCTTTTAAGGTCCTGTGGTGCAGAGCTTCGCCTTAGAATGCTCCCCTTTGGGAAATACTCCCTGGTCTTAAGATTTGGGATGGCCTGGCCTCTTGATTATGAGGAAAAAGGGGGAAGTTTTTTCTTAGGTCTGGGAGGAATATTTTAACTATTCTTCTACCCACAGGGAATTCTTTCCTAAAAATTTTTCTATTTCTTCAATTAAAGCCTCAGAAAAATCTACCTTTAAGGATTTTGACTTGATTGTTATCCTCTCCCCATTGTCTCCCTGAAAGTGAAGATAAACAGGATGCTTTCCCTGGTGGGAAAGAAAAATACCCTTTATTTTTTCCATATCCTCTTTGCCCCATCGAATCTTTTTTACCTGTAAATGAAAATTGTAATGCTTATCCTTTAATTTGGAAAAAGGGATGATTTTATTGGCAATTATTTTTGGAGGATCATTGGAGGCATCCAATCTTCCTTCCACTAAAATTAAGTTTCCCTCTTTAAGGAGAGATACGCATTCCTCATAAACTTTGGAAAAGATAACTATCTCTCCCTCAGATTCTAAATCCTCCAGGGTTAAAAAAGCCATTGCTTTGCCTCGTCTATCATTTTTAAGAGTAAGAGAGCTTATTATTCCAGCTATTCTTAGCCCTTTTTTATCTTTTACCTGGTTTAAGTTAGCAAGAGAGGTGGTAGAAAAGTAAGTAATTCTCTTTTCGTATCCTTTTAAAGGATGCCCGGAAAGATACACTCCTAAAAGTTCCTTTTCCCAGGCCAATTTAAGTTTTCTGGCAGCTTCTTTCATCTGGGGCAGTTTATCCTGGAAGCTTTCCTCTTTTTTCTCCAGATTTTCAAAAAGGGAAAGCTGTCCTTTTCTTCTATCCTCTTGAATTTGAGAGGCTCCTTCCATAGCTTGATCTATTACAGCTAAGTTCTGAGAGCGATAACCGGGTAGACAGTCAAAAGCTCCGCATTTAATTAAACTCTCCATCACTCTTTTGTTAACCACTCTTGAATCTACTCTTTTGCAAAGATCAAAGATGGAGGTAAATTTCTCTCCCTTTTCTCTTTCCTTTAAAATGGGAAAAATTGCTGCCTCTCCCACATTCTTCACTGCAGTAAGTCCAAACCTTATACTATCTTTCACTACCACAAAGTTAGCTAAGGATTGGTTAATGTCCGGAGGTAAAACTTGAATACCCATTTTACGACACTCATTTATGTAAAAGATTAGTTTATCTGTATTATCTTTCTCTGAGGTTAAAAGGGCAGCCATAAACTCTAAAGCATAGTTAGCTTTAAGGTAAGCTGTCCGATAAGAAATGAGAGCGTAACCGGCAGAGTGAGACTTATTAAATCCATAACCGGAAAAATAAGCCATTAGCTCAAAAACTCTTTCAGCCGTTGATAAATCAACTCCCTGTTTAATTGCTCCTTGAACAAATCTTTCTCTTTGTTCATCCATTAACTTGCGAATTTTCTTACCCATAGCTCTTCTTAAAGTATCAGCCTCACCCAGACTAAATCCAGCTACCTCACTGGCGATCCTCATTACCTGTTCCTGATAAAGAATAACTCCATAGGTTTGCTCTAAAATAGGTTTAAGTTTGGGGTGCAGATACTCAGACTTACTACGCCCCTGTTTTCTATCAATAAAATCATCCACCATCCCGCTTTTAAGAGGACCAGGGCGATACAGAGCTAAAATAGCAATGATATCGGAAAATCTTTCCGGACTTAATCTTTTTACCAGATCCTGCATTCCTCTACTTTCCAGTTGAAATACACCTGATGTCTCTCCCCTGCGTAAAAGCTGATAAGTTAACTTATCATTTAAGGGGATATTTTCTAAATTTATTTCCTTTCCCTCTCTTTCTTTAATTAAGCGAAGAGTATCTCTAATTACATTTAAGGTCTTAAGACCTAAGAAATCCATCTTAAGAAGACCAATAGCTTCCAGAGAGTGCATTTCGTATTGAGTGGTAATCTCATTTTTATTGGTGCGATACAGAGGAGTATAGTGGGTAAGTTTATCCGGGGCAATTACTACTCCAGCAGCATGGGTAGAAGCGTGTCTTGTTAATCCCTCTATTTGCTGAGCAATTTCAAAAAGACTTTTTACTTCCTCATCCTTACTCATAAGCTGTTTAATTTCATCACTTTCCTTAATAGCTATCCTTAATTCTCTATTAAAAGGGATAATCTTGGCAATTTTATCTACTTTGGCATAAGGTATCCCTAAAACTCTTCCTACATCTCTGATCGCTGCTCTGGCGGCCATAGTTCCAAAGGTTATTATTTGAGTAACATTATCCTCGCCATATCTTTTCCGCACATAATCAATAACTTCTCCTCTTCTATTATCCTGAATATCTATATCTATATCGGGCAGAGCTTTTCTTTCCGGATTTAAAAATCTCTCAAACAAAAGGTCATAATCTAAAGGGTCTATTTCAGTGATACTTAACAGATAAGCCACCAGACTCCCTGTAGCTGAGCCTCTTCCTGGACCTACCAGGATACCTTTTTCTTTTGCATAACGAATAACATCCCAGATAATTAGGAAATAACCTGAATACCCCATGCTGGATATGATCTTAAGTTCTCTTTTTAGTCTATCTTTAACTTCCGTAGAGGGATTAGGATATCTTTTGGCCAGTCCTTTCTGACAGAGTTCCCTTAAATAGCCATCTAAATCATAATTAGAAGGGACTTGATAGCTAGGAAGATAAACTTTTTTCTTTTTTAAGCTAAAGGTAATTTTTTCGGTAATTTCCTGAGTTTCTGCAAGAGCCTGAGGGAGATGAGAGAAAAGATATTTAATTTCAGAAGGTTATCGAAAATAAAAATCATAAGATGAAAATTTTAAACTATTTTTATCGGCAAGGTTTTTACATGTTTTTATACACAAAAGCACATCTTGAGCTTTATCATCTTATCTAAAACG
>JAUWJM010000105.1 GCA_030607715.1 Candidatus Aerophobota bacterium | reverse complement strand
TTGCCCGTGTCAACCATTCTTTAGCTAAAAACTCATGCGAGAAAAGAAGAGCTTTGTTATATGCTATATCATCTGCAACCATAGCGACAGGCGTTAATTCTGAGTCGGCAATACTATTAATTCTAAATACCTCATAATCATTTAAAGCCTGGAGCCAATTTGAAACCAGTCCAGGGTCCTCATCATATAAGTAAACAAAAAGGTCCATTCCAGCCCTATAATATGCCGTATGTAGTCCAACCAAGCTTTCAGAAGCAATTAAGAACGAGCCGTCCATCTTATCAATCAGCATCTTAAATTAATCGTGCAGTTCTTGAGGTGTTTCAAAATCTTCTCCTGTAAGCTGAATATGAAGTGTAGCTTGATGGCAAAGCTTACCTTTCTCAATAGAGTTATAGATTCTTTCAATATCCTTTTTAACTAATTCTGAAAGTTCTTTGGTAGTTTTAAAAGGACGTTCTAAGATCTGACCGGTCCACCATTCTTTTCTGTACACAAAACCATCCTCATCACGAACAATTTGTGGCTTTAAAAAAGTAGGAGCAGCAAAATGCCTGGCCATATCCATTGACTTACCTATTGCTTTGCAGGTAAGGTCAATAGCATTCTTGGGTGTTACCTTCTCTCCACTATAATATTCAATCATTTCTATATTGTGAACAATATCTGCTATTGGAACTTTATCTGGCTCTTGGTGATTGAATGTTTTTAATACTCTTTCCCGCGAGGACATCTTTGCCATTTTACTTCACCCCCATTGAAAACATTTTTTAAATAAATACCTTGTTTATACCCATTAAATCAGCAATAAAGGAAAGCTCTTCTCTTACATCTCCGTAAACCACCATGCAATGATGGGCAAAACCATGGTATAAAAGTTCGGTTATATATTCTTTAACCGGTTTTTCTAACCTTACCCTGAGGTTAACTTCCCCAACAGATAAAGGTGGAAGATCCAAAATTTCGCCACCTGAAATTAACATGCGATATCCTTTTTGGTCATCAATGAAGTGACCCATGGTAACAGGACCTGGTTTTCCAGTAAATTCAAAGCTGAATCCTTTACCGGTATAACCCCAATTCTCAGGGGAGGATGTTATCCAAATTTCCTTAGGGTCTTTGGCAATAGTAGGATCTGCAAACCCATGACCCATCAATAAAAGCGCATTTAGCTTTTCATCAAAACTGCTCCACTCAACAAAGAATGGAGTATATCCTGTAAGAAGTTTTTGAATCATCATCATAATAGCTCCATGGACATCACCCTCACTGGCAACCATAACCCCCTTTTCCTGAAGCAGAGCACTACCGAGATATGCTGTAGCCTGAAATTTTTTTTCAGTATAGTGCTGACCTCTATATGCTAAAGCATCCAGGTTAAATCTCTCCACAATATTCTTCATAGCAATGGCAAGTTTTGCTGACTTATAAATATCATTATCATCAATATCCCGAATTTTAAATCTTTTCTTTACCTCATCAAAAAGTGCTTTGACCTCCTCCTCATTAACCTTATCCCACATACTATCAAAATGGTCTAACTGGATGTTGACTATCTCTGGTCCAAGTTTTCCTTTAATTTTGGTTTTATCATACTCAAAATCAAACATTCCCCTGAAGACGTGTCCAGTAGCACCTATGATTTTGTTTTGAAGGTTATTATACACATTTGCTGCTTTTGCGTACTTTTCTATCTTATCGTAAACAGCTTGGTCATTTAACCACCCAACAACAACACGATAATTCTTGAACCAGTCCATTTTCTTGAAAGTGCCAGCGAGTTGTACAAGACCAATAAGAGAGCCATCTCTAATCGTTTGTGGATATTCTATATCAGGTCTAACAACCGGCTCTGTTTGAGAGACATAAACAATTATAGGAATATCTTTAACTTGACTTAATGCCTGAAGAGGCATATAATCTGGAAAGTAAGTAAACTCACATACAACAATTATGTCCACATCCTCTTTTCTGAACAATTTTCCAGCTTCATTGCATTTATCTATAGTATCACACAGATCCGGTGGACATACAACATTTTTAAATTTCTTTCTTAGATTATTGGCTACTACCTCCATGTCCCCGTGTATTTGCTTCTCGTAAGTCTCACCCCACATTCTAAAGTATTCAAAATAAGCACCAGGTAAAAGGCCAATTTTTAACTCTTTATCCTTCTTTTTTTCAGAAAGCAAGTCCCCAAATACCTTATTTTTTGATGTTTCAAACGACTCAATTTTCATACTTTCCTCTCCTATTTTAGATATGGTTTAGTTTCTGACATTTATAGAAACTCCAAGAAAAAAAATATCCTTATCTTCTCATTATGCGTTTTGCTTTTGTTTAGATATAGCCTCAGTAAATACTTTTACTGCCTTATTGGCATCCTCAGCATATAAATCTGCCCCTGCTCTGTTAACAAAATCTTGAGTAACAGGTGCTCCGCCAATTGCTACTAATACTTTGTCTCTCAAATTAGCTTTTTTTAAGGCTTCTAAAACTTTGGGGACATTAGCTAAGGTTGTCGTTAACAGACCTGAGATACCTAAAATCTGTGGTTTATACTTTTTTACTGCTTCTACAAACTTTTGAGCCTTAACATCTACTTCTAAATCTATTACTTTAAATCCCGATCCTTCCAGCATGATATCTACTAAATCCTTTCCTATATCATGCAAATCTCCTTCTATTGTCCCCATTACAACTAATCCAGATTGTTTGATTTTTTTACCTATAAGATAGGGTTTTAATACATCTGTGGCAGCTTGCATTGTCTTAGCTGCAAGCACAAGATCTGGAATAAAATATTCACCACTGCTAAATTTATCTCCCACTATTCCCATACCAGGGTAAAGAGCTTCCTCAAGGATATTCATTGCCTTAACATTACTCTTAAGAGCATCCTCTATTAATTTAGATATGTCTTTATATTTGCCTTTTATTACCGTTTGTTTAATTTGTTCTATATTTACCATTTTCTTCTCCCTTATTTCTCAGTATCTTCCATACTTGTGCAGGGCATTTACCATAGCTTCATAATTCTCAATAGGAATATAATTTACAATGGAATGGCTTGAACCAAATAGATATCTTCCACCAGGCATCATCACCTTAAGATGCTCAATTACATCTTTTTCCACATCCTCAGGTGTACCTTTAGATAGAGGAAACTCTACATCTATGTTTCCACTTAAACATATCCTATCACCATATTTCTTCTTGTAATCACGATAATCTATAGAATATGGGTCCATAGGGTTAACACAGCTTATACCCATGTCAATTAACATATCCATAATATCATCTAATTTGCCATCACTGTGAAACATAACCAGGATACCTTTGTTTAATGCAGGAGCAATTATTTTCTCCATTCGAGGCCTCCAAAGTTCCTTAAACAGCTTTGGAGGAATAAATAAACCGCTCTTAAAGGCAACATCATCACCAACAAACAAAAAACTTATACCTGAATCACAAGCTGCTTTTACAATTTTTACATAATAATCAACTGCTATATCCATTAGCTCTTCAACAAAATCTCTGTCTTCGTATGTTTTTACCATAAAATCGGTAAGTCCAACTACAAATTCATAGTTGGTTTGGAAAAAACATCCTGTTAATATACTAACCCCTATTTTTGTCCCTTTAACAGCATTTAAATACTCTTTAAGAAAATTTATCTTTAGATCTACATCTTCTTGAGTAGGAGGAATAATTTTTTTTATATCCTCCTTAGTTTTAATACTTCTATCAGTGATAATGTGAGGTTTGCCATCATCTCCTATCTTTTTAAGAGGAGCCCAAATAGCTTCCATAAGAATTACATCTTGTCCTATGATGTTACATACCTCCATATAGTCTTTAGGATACATGGGTCGTGCCCCTGCTGATTCATCTGTAGTTCCTTTAGCTACATCTCCAGTTGCTCCTAAGGTGTTCCCCGCTTCTCTTCCCAGCATATGGGTAATATGTTTATCTTCAATTAGTGTCTCAAAGATTGGGACTCTGCCTGTCTTTTCCCCTCTAAAGGTAGCTAAGGTTCTTTCGATATCAGGCTCACCGTATGTTTTAAAAGCCATTTTTTCCTCTCCTTTTTAGCTTGAGTAATGTCAACAATATTTAGGTCTTCTTCGAATTGGTAGTCTCGAGGCTCAGAGCCTACGTTTGTACATAAAAAATTAGAACCGGGTTTGCTTAGTGCCCTCACGCCTTGGTGACTTATAGTGGCTGAACTATTTACGATTTTTTCTACTAAATCTCTTTATACCGCTTCAATCCTCCTGATTTGAGGAATCTTAGACTTAATAGCCTTTTCAACTAAATTTTTTAAAGTGGGGTCAGCCCTTGTATACTCTATCAAATATTAATAAATTGTAAACCTTTTGGCATTATCTACTTGAGCATTCCCCCAATAATGATATCAACAGCTTTCTCTTCCTTCAACCCGCGCGCCATCAGGGTCTCCAACTCCTTTTGATTAATCCTACCAATGGATGCCTCATGTGTTACTTGAGCTTTATCATGTAAAACATTGACTAAAGGAATGGCTTTGGCTTTTGCCTCGCCCTGGACAATTTCAATGCAATCCACATGTCCACGAGTATTAGACGCAAAAGCCTCCATTTCACTAATAACCTCACTTTGAGCTCTCTCACGAACTGCTACCCTACTCTTGATCAAACCTTTAGCACCATCACCAATTAACCTTGCACTCTCCTTAACCTTGATTACATCCTCACCGTAACCATATACCCTGGTTACCATCTCTAAAACTCCACTTTCATCTATATCTGCTTGATAATCAATATCTAACTTCCCTACCCTTCCCTTCATCAGCGAGAAATTAGTAGAAAAATACGCACCTTTGCCCACTTTTATTTTCGCTTGAGGGATAACCTCAACTCCACCATTTAGGCCATGATAGTGAACCTCATCATACTGATACACAGCCTTATCTTCTAAAATTATTTTTGCCTCCATTATATGTTGAACTTTTACTGCATTAGGAAATACACAGTGGGCAAGAATGGCTATTTTTGCCCCTTTTTTAATCAAAGCATTGATTTTAATCTCTTGCCTTCCCTCTTCAGGAAGAACGCCAAAACATAAATGTACCGGACAGGCAATATGAACATTTTCTTTAACGGTTAGATCAATATCTACTCCGCTATTTGTTTCCTTGGTATTTAAAATAAGTCCTTCTACCAGGTGAGTTCCCAAGACCTTATTTTTGTGAACTACCAAATGTGCGATTCTTGAGTCCTTAAAAACATTGAATCTTCCTCCTGCTTTCTGATATGCCTCTGCCATCATTTGATAATCTTCCCACATATCTTTCATCCTGATCTTTATTTCCTTTATTTAAATTTAGGACACTTAAGGCATTTATTCTTAAAGTATTCCACTATTTCTTCAGAAGCGCCTTCCTTAACCAAATAGCCCTCACCTATTAGAGCTGCCCGTTCAGCAATTTTAGCTACATCTACTCGATGAGTAATTAAAATCACTGTGGTGCCCTTTTCTCTAAGGTCATAGATAAATTCAACAACTCTATCTAAAGTTAGAATATCAATGCCCGAGTCCGGTTCATCAAGAATAGCCAATTGGGGTTCCATGGTAAAAATAGCAGCTAATTCAATACGTTTCCTCTCACCACCACTCAATGTCTTATCTAGTTTTCGTTTTAAATATTCCTTAGGATCAAGGAGAACTCTTTGCAGAGCTTCCTCAACTTCCATCTGGTCATTTCTTTTCATACTCAGTAGAAGATAATCCTTCACGGTGATCCCTTCAAAGCGAGCTGGTTCTTGCCAGGCAAGAGTAATTCCTAACTTTGCTCTTTGCCAGATAGAT
>JAUWJM010000001.1 GCA_030607715.1 Candidatus Aerophobota bacterium | reverse complement strand
GAGGTATTGCATTTTCCATCTTCTATCCCGAAGCTCTTATGAGAAGAAATAGAAAGTTTCGATCCCAAAGTCAAATTTTCAAAGAACGATTTGATTGTTAAAATCAAATACAAAACTAATAAATATTGTTACTATTCAGCCACTAAACCACCAGGGCACAAAGGAGTGATATGAATTTATAATCTCATTTGTTTCGTTCGTCTCGTTAATCTTTCTTCTGTGTTAATCTTGTGTAATCTCGTGGTTCATCTCGTTTGTCTCGCTGCTCTGGTTTGCCTTTAACCCTTCACCCTTAACCTTTTTATATCTGTGTTCTTATCTATAATTGTAGTAAACTCGCGATAGATAAATCCTCACCAACACCTGCAAATAACACTTGACAAATTTTTATTTGTTTTTAATATAAAAATGGTATAAAAACTGAGCTCATTAAAGTTCTCCGCCTGGGTAAGGGGGCTTTAGCCTTCCGATTTCTTTATCATTGCGAGGAGCAAGATTCCTCACTTCGCTCGGAACAGGCTCGCCATGACAGAAAAAGGAAACTTAACTTTCGTAAATATCATATCCAGAGCGATATTCCAAAATAAGTTCGGTAATCATTATTCAAATTACCGAATCTAGATTTAATTATTTAGCTTTAGATTCACATAGATAAATTTAGATAATAATCAAGATTTTATGATTATTTGTAATAGAAAAGGTAAGACATTAGCCATCGTTGATGCAATCATCGCTGCCACAGCCATAATCTATGATTTAACACTCCTTACAAAAAATATTAAACATTACCCCTTTTCTGAATTAGAAATTAAAGAAATTTAGCCTGAATTTGGCAAAGTTCAGTAAAGCTTTTTCATCTGAATAGAGGAACATTTTGTCTCCCAAACTATCTCTATTTCTTATTTTTTAAGAGGGGAGGGGGAATGCTCTCTGTCATTATGAAGCTGCCTTCTCCAAAGGAGAACTGAACCTTTTATCAAATATAAACTGTTACCTAAAATAAATAGGGAAGGAAAAGTTATGAAAAAAAGAAGATTAGGAAAAACAAATTTGCAAGTCTCAGTAATGGGCTTTGGTGGTATCCCTATCATGAAACTTTCTATGAAAGAGGGAAAAAGATTAGTGGAAGAGGCTTTAAATGCAGGCATAAACTTTTTGGACACTGCTCAGGGATACGGAGATAGTGAGATAAAAATTGGGGAAGGGATAAAAGAAAAAAGGAAAGAATGCATTTTAGCTACCAAGTCTCCCTGTCGAACTGCTGAGCAGGCTATATCTCATGTAAAAAAAGCCCTTCGCAGAATGAAAACCGATTATATTGACCTTTACCAGATCCACCATGTAACCAAGCCACAGGAACTGGAAAAGGTTTTGGCTCCGCAAGGAGCTCTACAAGGCCTAATTCAACTCAAAAAAGAGAACAAAATAAGGCATATAGGTATAACCGGTCACAACCCGGATCTTCTTCAAAAAGCTCTTGAACAATCCCACCACCTGGAAACTGTGCAATTTCCTTTTAATATAATAGAGGATGGCAGTGATGAGCGAGCACTTCTTAAAACAGCTAAAAAATTGGAAGTGGGAATCATAATAATGAAACCCTTAGCTGGAGGAGTAATTTCAGAACCTGAGCTCTCTCTGCGCTGGATTTTACAACAAGGGATAGATACAGTAATTCCGGGGATGATTTTGCTCAGCGAGGTAAAGGCAAACGTCAAAGTAGGAGATAAACCCCATTCCCTTTCTCCTCAAGAATTATCTCGTCTTCAATCTGCAGTTAAGCCACTAAAAGAAAATTTTTGTCGTCGTTGTATGTACTGCGAGCCCTGTCCGCAAGGTGTACCTATTTATGTAATCCAGGAGTTAGGAGACAAGGTAAAAGTTGAAACTGCTAAAGCTATGAGTCAGGAGATGTACGCTAATTTGAAAAAAAATGCTGATGATTGCACTGATTGTGGAGAGTGTGAGGAAAAGTGTCCCTATCATCTTCCGATAAGACAGATGCTCAAGGAAAAACATCAGCTTCTGATAAAATAGTTTTAGAAAATCTGTTCAACTGGCTTTTTTCAACTCGTAGTATGATTGATGAGGGACGGTCATACTGGGAAACCTCCTTTCTTAGGGTTTCAAACATATATTTTGTTTTTCCCCTGATTTTAGAGTATTTCCTCATGGCCGTCCAGACATCTTTCACTTTCTTGAACCAATAATTTCTGTTATATTTTTCATTTGAAAAGTGTGCAGTATCATTGTAACCAAATTTGAATTTCATTTGACAAAATTTCTAGGGTGTGGTAGATTAAAAATAGTCTTTTGGGAAAGCTATTACGATCTTACGCAAGAAGAGATTGAGTTTTATTTCTCTACTTTGCACTTTTTCTAATACTTTTTGGAGAAGAGCAAAAATTTAAAATTAGAGGTTAAATGAGAAAATGAGATCTGAAGTAGAAAAAACAGTTGTAGAACGGGAATTATCAGCCGATCAGGACAGGTTAGCCACATTTATTCAAGAGTAGGCAGTTGACAGAGAACCTGAGAGCTTATTTATTACAGCAAGGAGCTGATCTTGTTGGTTTTGGTTCAGTCAATCGGATAGAAGGTGCTCCTGAGATCATGAGGCCCCAAAGATATCTTCCAGATGCCGTGAGTATGATTTCCATCGGCTTACATATAAATGAGGCAAGTTGTGATCTTATTGCTCGAAGCGTTCAAGATGATCAGACACCTCCTTCTTATCACTCTTTTCAGATGTTTACCTTAAGTATAATCAATTCACAGCTGGATAAGCTTGCCTATCTCGGTGCAAAGTTTCTTGAACACCAGGGTTATAGAGCATATCCTTTTCCTGCGAACATGCCTCATATTCAAATACCTACCAAGGAATATCCTGGTGGACCAGGGGATGTTTCTCATAAACACATTGCAGTTGCTTGTGGGTTGGGGGATATTGGCTGGCATAACCTAGTTATTACCCCTCAGTATGGAACCAGACAGAAACTAACTACTATTATTACCAATGCACCTTTGATCTCAGATCCAATGTTGAAAGAAAAACTGTGCAATCCCAAGGCTTGTGGAT
The DNA here is from genome assembly GCA_030607715.1 of Candidatus Aerophobota bacterium. The sequence continues at coordinate 26,666 of JAUWJM010000001.1, read as the reverse complement.
TTCAATGTGCACTTGCCTGTCCAACCGATGCTATTCCAAAAGACATAAATAAGAAGGTGAGTGTTAAAGTCGATGGTAAAGTTGTTGAATACGCAAAGATAGTTGGATGGAGATGTCGGTGGGGTTGCAGTGGAATGTTGAAGCGCACTGGGGGTTACAAGGACATTCCAATGCCTGAGAAAGAACCCACTGGTGAAGAGTTACTGAAATATAAAGGGCAAATAGACCCCTGGCAAGAGCGAGTAAAGGTGTACGCCGGTCTACTTCCTTACTGCGGTAGATGTCTCTCTACTTGTCCATACTCTAAGGGAGGTGATTTAAGAATATGAGTGATATAAAGGACTTACCAACAAAACGCTCAGTGCGGCCATGGGGAATGGTTACACTTCTTGTGCGGAACCAGAAATGCTCTGTGGATTGGACTACAGTAAACCCGGGTGGTATGACCAGCTTGCACTCTCACAATATAAGAGAGGAACTGTGGGTTATGCTGGATGAAGATGCGGAAATTATAAAGGGAGATGAAGTGTTCCATCCCAAAGTTGGGGATGAGATTCTTATGAAGACTGGGGTTAAGCACAGGCTTATCAACAATGCAGATCATCCTATCCGAATGATTGTGATCTGCTTTGGTGAATGGAAAGAGGAAGATCAGATTCGTCATGAAGATGCCTATGGTCGTAAGGGTGAGCCGGTAAAATTATAGTAACTTTGGGGTCATTTATAAAAAATTAGGCAGAATACCCTGCCCTTCAAGGCGGGGTACTTCACTTATAAAATTTTTTTAGATAAAGATTTCTACTGGAGTTCAGATAAGTTGGAGATCGCTTTATAGAGGGAATATTTAAATTAGCTTCAGGAGAAAGCACTTATGATTAAAGATGAAAAGATGGTGAAGTTAGGATTAGAAATTCTAATGGAGGAGTTTGGGGAGGAAAAAGTTAAAAAAGCAATTGATGCGGTGAAAAAATTTGAGGTGGAGCTGCCAAGCTGGATCTTTGGAGTATTTGGAGGGGGAAGGTTTGGTGAGTATTCTCCTCCCGGAGCAGCCAGAAACATTTTTGAGAAGCTGGATGATGCATCATTTGTTCATAAACTCACCGATGCTACTCCTCGTATTGCCACCCATATACTATGGGATTTATCCAGGGATGGCTACAGAGGAGATTTTGAAGTAGCAAAGAAGGTTAAAAAAGAGGTAAAGCAAAGAGGATTAGGTTTAGGGGCAATAAATCCTACTTACTTTTTGCGTGGCTCTCATCGGGGGAGTTTTTCTGCTGAGGAAAAGGAGATTCAAGATAGATTTGTTGAACAAACTATATTAGGAGGGAAAATAGCTAAAGAGCTGTCTAATAGTTTATTGACTTTATGGTTTCCTGATGGCTCTCTTTATCCTGGTCAAATTGAGCTAAGAGAAGCTTACAAAAACTTAAAGGAGGCACTAAGAAAATCATACCAGGATATCCCCAAGGATGTAAAGATACTAATTGAATATAAAGTTTTTGAGCCAGGCACATATAGCACCACAATTTCTGATTGGGGGACATCAGCTTTGCTAAGCAAAGGTTTAGGGTCAAATGTTGGTGTTCTGGTTGATTTAGGGCATCACCATTATGGAACTAATGTAGAACAGATAGTAGCTATGCTCATTAGCGAAGGTATTCCTGGAGGATTTCACTTTAACACCAGGTACGCTGCTGATGATGATGAATCAGTTGAGCCTAATCCAGAGAATGCCAGAATTTTCTATGAATTGGTGGTGGGCGATGTAATCTTTAGTTCCAATCAGAAGAAAAACTTCTCTTATATGATAGATCAGTGCAGTTCACGGGAAAACAGGATACAGGCAGTATTGCATTCAGTGGATTCCCTTCAGCAGTCATTAGCTAAGGCTTTGTTGGTTGATCAGGATTTGCTTAAAAAGCATCAAGCCGAAGATGAGATAATCTTAGCCAACCGGACATTTAACGACGCTATAATGAATGCTGATGTAAGGCCAATTATAGCAAAGATGAGACTGGAAAAGGGTTTGCCTATTGACCCTGTAAGGGAGTATGTGAAGAGTGGCTATCAAAAGAAAATAGAGTCAGCGAGGGGATAGAGTTTTAAGATGACTAAATTTAAATTAGGAATTAACGCAGGATTTGCTATCAATCGATTTCCTGAGCCTGAGGTTTGGCTAAGAATTGTAGGAAAAGATTTAGGGTTAAGATACGCTCAGTTTGTGGCTGACCTTTTAAATTCTTTCTTGCCTGATGAGGTAATAAACCAGGAGATTGCTAAGTTAAGGCAAAATGCAGCTAAATACAATGTTAAGATAGATACTACTTTCACCAGCGCCTTTACCCGTGTAAATCATCTTATGCATCCTGATGTTCTGCAGAGAAAAGTTTGGTTTGATTGGTTTAAGCGTTGGTTTGAAATTTCAGCTAAATTAGGGGCAAGGGGCTCAGGTGGTCATTTTGGTACTATGTCCGTTACGGACTTTAACAATCAACGTAGAAGAGACTTTTTAATTAAAGAGGCAATTCATTCCTGGCGAAAATTGGCAAACTTTGGAGCCAGGTTAGGATTTAAATTTCTTATCTTTGAGCCTATGTCAATACCCAGGGAGATGGCCTGCACTATAGATTCAACTAAAGAGCTTCTGGAAAGATTAAATGAGGAAACCTTGCCTATTCCCATTCAATTATGTTTAGATGTGGATCATGGAGATTTAGCCTCTTCTGATTCTCGAGATACCAATCCTTATGCCTGGCTTAAAGAATTGGCGCATCTCTCTCCTGTAATTCATATAAAACAAAGCACCAAGAATAAAGGTGGCCACTGGCCTTTTACTGAAAAATATAATAAAGTAGGGGTAATTTCACCTCCTCGGGTAATGGAAGCTATTGAGGCATCAGGAGCAAAAGAAGTAGTTTTACTGTTTGAATTCTCTCATCGAGAGCGTTACCCAACGGAGTATCAGGTGATAGACGATTTAAAAGAATCAGTAGAGTATTGGAGAAGATATATCAAGGAATAAATTAAAGGAGAGATTTATGAGCTTGTTGGGCTTGGATATAGGAACTACAGGATGTAAAGTAGTGGTATTTGATGTAGAGGGTAAAGTACTCTCACAAGCTTATAGAGAGTATCCTCTTATTCATCCCCATCCCGGCTGGTCAGAGTTAAATATGGAGGTAGTGTTAAGGAAAATAGAGGAAAGTATTCAAGAGGCATCCCTTCAGGCTAAAAAAGATCCCATAAAGGCTCTTTCTATATCAACACAGGGAGAGGCTTTTGTTCCTGTGGATGAAAAGGGAAATTTGCTTGCCCACAGTCCTGTTAGTTTTGATAATCGAGCACAGGATTTCATTCCCTGGTGGAAGAAAACTTTAGGTGTAGAAAGGATTATGGAAATTACGGGCATGCCTCTTCACCCTATGTTCACTTTAAATCAAATTATGTGGCTAAAGAAAAACCATCCTGATATTTATTCCAAAACATGGAAGTTCTTATGTTGTGAGGATTTAGTTATTTATAAGTTAGGCTTAACTCCTACTATGGATTATTCTCTGGCTTCTCGCACAATGGCCTTTGATATTCTTAATAGAAAATGGTCTGATGAAATTTTATCTATAGCAGATGTAGATAAATCTTTATTTCCTGATGTTGCTCCCTCAGGAACTCTAATAGGAGAGATACCAAAAAAAATAGCCAATCACCTTTCTCTCCCTTCTAAAGTTGCAGTGGTAACTGGAGGGCATGATCATCCCTGTGGAGCTTTAGGAGCAGGGGTAAAAGAGGAGAAGGTAGCCTTAGATGCCATTGGAACGGTGGAATGTATCTCCTGTATTTTTAAACAACCTCATCTTGATAAAAAAATGCTGAAGAAAGGATTTGCCTGTTATCCCCACACAGTTCCCCAATTTTATATTACCTTAGCTTTTAACTTCACCGGAGGGTGTTTGCTTAAATGGTTCAGAGATACCCTGGGAAAAGAGGAAAGAGAAAAAGCTAAAAAAATAGGAGAAGATGTTTATTCTATTCTTATTGATGAGGCCTCATCCAAGCCCTCTTCGCTTTTTGTTCTTCCTCATTTTACTGTTACGGGAACCCCATATATGGATGCTGCTTCCTCTGGGGCAGTTCTGGGACTATCTTTGGATACAAGTAAATCTGATTTAATTAAGGCTGTATTGGAGGGGATTTCCTTTGAGATGAAACATAATCTATCTCTTTTAGAAGAAATAGGTATAACTGTTTCTGAGCTTAGAGCTGTTGGAGGAGGAGCAAAATCAAGGAAGTGGCTGCAGCTTAAGGCTAACCTTTACAACAAAAAGATAGTGTCACTGCAGGTTTCTGAAGCAGCCTCTCTGGGAGCAGCTATACTTGCCGGAGTGGCTATAGGAGAGTATAAGTCAATTGATGAAGCAGTAAAAACAGTGGTAAGGGAAAAAGAGGTTTTTTATCCTCAAAAAGAGGAGGTAAAAATATACGAGGAGAAATTCCAAATTTACAAGGATATCTATCCTACTCTAAGGAATTTAAACCATAGGATTAATGCAATAAAGGAGTAAACTAAATGAAAGAAAAAGAACTTAAAAGTTTAGTTGTGCAGGCTTATGAGTCAGGGGAAGGGATCTTTAGATTAGCTCCAACCTGGGTTCCAAGGTCTTTTCTTGTTCCTGGGAGGAGAATGAAATTAGCCCCCCAGGATATTTAGATTCTTGGTGCCAACAGAGGCGGAATTGATGAAAGATGGTTTTCCTCTACAACAGTTGCCGATAATCCAGGAGCTCCTGAAGATGAGGGTTTAAGTTACATTGTTCTTAACGATAAAAAAATAGCTCTTTTAAAAGATGCTGTTGAAGTAGAGGGAGATCTTATCTTAGGAAAAGAAACTATGCAAAGATACGGTGGTTGGCAAGTCCTAACAAAATTTTTTGATAATTTAGGTCCCATCCACCATCATCTTCATCAGGATGATGAAGATGCAGAACTTGTAGGAAAAAAAGGGAAACCTGAAGCCTATTATTTCCCATCACAGCTTAACTTTGTTGAGAACAGGGCTCCTTACACTTATTTTGGTCTTGAGCCTGGAACAACGAAAGAAGATGTTAAGAGGTGCCTTAAGCTCTGGGATGAAGGTGATAATGGTATATTAAGTTACTCCAGAAGTTATAAGATTGTGCCAGGAACAGGATGGTTTATTCCACCAGGACTTTTGCATGCTCCAGGCTCCTTGGTTACCTATGAGGTTCAAGGCTCATCTGATGTCTTTGCTATGTTTCAATCACTGCTTGAGGGAAGACCAGTTTCCTGGGACCTTTTAGTGAAGGATGTTCCACCGGATAAACATCATGATCTTGATTTTATTGTTGATATGATAGACTTTCCAGAAAATCTTGATGAGCACTTTAAAGATAACCATTATCTTGAACCAATACCTGTAGCTGATACAAAAGATGAAGGATATGAGGAAAAGTGGATTGTTTACGGAACAGGGGATTTATTTAGTGCAAAACAGTTAACTGTATTTCCTGGGAAAAGTGTTACTATAAAGGATAAAGGAGCCTATGGATTAATTGTGGTGCAAGGCTATGGAAGTATAGACAGATTGCCGGTAGAGTGTCCTATAATGATTAGATATAAAGACTTAACTTATGATGAGTTATTTGTTTCAGTTGAAGCAGCAAAAAAAGGAGTAACAGTTACAAATAAAGCTCATGAAAATCTGGTAATTTTAAAACACTTTGGCCCAGGAACAAATCCAGATGCACCATTAATTGGAGCATATAAATAGTTCTTAGTCAAGAAGATCTTTTACCAAATTCAGGACTAATATAATGTTACAATGATTTGTCATTGCGAGCAATAGCTTAGCAATCTAATTTCTCATATTTTCTCTCATAAAACTTTTGGCATTACTATCTTACGCTTTTCAAAAATTCTTCTATAACATCTAAGTCCCTTTTCTTAATGACCAGATTAAACATTTTATCTTTCTCTTGCGATGGAAGTAACTCAATACTTTTAGTGGTAGCAGTGTCAAATTTAGCCATTGGATAGAGCTTTAAAATCTCATCCTTTTGTTCCTCTTTACATCTTAGTTGAAGCACTTTCATTCCCGCTAATGCATCTTTTGCCATATCGGATAGACCGGCTTCCTGTAACTTCTTGTATCTTTCCTCATTAATCCATATATTAATAGGGTATGTTTCATCCACTTTTAATCTCCTAATTTGAGGGAGTTTAAGAACTCCTCTTCCTGTATTTTTAACCTATTTCACCCATCTTTTAATTACCAATTTTCTATCCACTTTTCAGTGGCAAAGCTGAGTTCTTAAATCAGCTCTCTTGAAATCTATAAAAACCTTGATATTTCTTCTAAAATTATGAAACCTATAAGAACATGGTATACTTCAAATAGTGACTAAATGAATTAGCAAACCCCCATGAATAACGGATTCTTTCCCAAAAATGTGGAAGTGGGACTAATTTGAACTTAATTTTTAGTCAGAAAGTGCCAAAGTATTGTAGACAACTTCACAGAAGATTGAACCATGTCTCTTTGAGTACAATACGAAAGAGGAGATAGGGGATGTTCAAGCAATTCGACAACTTTCCAATAACGTAAACACGATTTTTCTCTCACTCTTTAAGCCCTCCAACTAATCCAGTGAGTAACGATTTCTGAGTAATGAGAGCAAGTATAGCAATAGGAATAACCATAAGAGTGGAAGAAGCGTACATGCCGCCCAACTCGACATCCATAAATCCCCAGTAGTTGAGGATGGTTACAGGTAAAGTCCTACTGATGCTCCTGGTAAGAACAAGGGCAAATTGGAGATTGTTCCAGGAAAATGTGAAGCTTATAATTGTCGCACATACAAGACCAGGAAGGGTGCAAGGTAACACTATCTTACGAAATGCTCTAAATTGCGTACATCCATCAATTAATCCTGCTTCCTCAAGCTCGGACGGAACTTCTTCAAAAAAACCTACTAACAACCAAGCTGTGAGAGGTACCGTAATAATGAGATGACTCCAAATAAGACCAAGATGAGTATCTATCAAACCCAGAGAACTAAAAAGGATGTACCAGGGAATAAGATAGCAGACAATGGGTATCATTCTTGCTGTAAGAATGGCTGTGGCTAATTTACTCATTTTATATCGGGCCATAACGTAAGATGCTGGAGCGCTAACAAGAAGCGCAATTCCTGTTGCACCAACAGCTATCACAAGGCTATTTAGGGGATACTTGATATACTGAGGGTCAAACAAAAGATTGATGTAGTTTTTCAGGGTAGGGAAAAACCAAAAAATAGGTGGATAGGAAGTGATAAGAACATCTGACTTGAGGGAGTTGAGTATCATCCAGAAGATGGGGAAAAGAAAAAAGGCTAAGACAAAACCCAAAGGAACGAAGAAAATTATCTCCCTCAGATAAGCGTTTCTCTTTCTATTAACATTATTTTTCATCCTTTCCCTTTACCCTTTACAAGAAAGACAGTACCTACTAAGATAAAACTAAAAAGAATAACCGCAAGTGCAGACGCGTAACCCATTTTGGCATTATAAAACCCCTGTTCATAAATATAAATGTACAAAACTTCCGAAGCAAAGGCCGGGCCCCCACCAGTAAGCACATATATAGGGGAAAAAACTCTCAAAATATCAATAAGCCTCAAAACAACTGTCAAAACTATAATGGGTCGAAGCAGAGGTAATGATATATATATAAATTTTTGCAAAGTATTTGCGCCATCCATTTCTGCTGCCTCATAAGGAGCAGTGGGAAGCATAGAATATCCCGCAGTTATAATAACCGTAACAAATGGGACCGATCTCCAAAAATCGAATAATACAAGAGAAGGGATGACTGTTTTCGAACTTGATATCCACTGAAGAGGAGAAAGATTCAGGCTGCGAAGAAAAAAGTTCAGGGTTCCTAAAGTGGGACTAAACATATCTCTCCATGTAGATGCAGTTGCGACAGGAGTTGCAATCCAGGGAAGAAAAAGCAAAGCCAAGACTAATTTTTTGCCTCTAAATTTTCTCCTGAGAAACTGGGCAAGCAGAATACCAGCTCCCATCTGTGAAAATAAGGCCAGAAAGGTATATTGAGCAGTAACGATAGCAGAATTCCTGAAACGAGAATCCTGGGTTATTATTTGAAAAAAGTTATTCAGACCTACAAAATCAAGTTTTTTTTGGCCTCCTAAACTCCAATTTGTTAAACTCATAAAAAAAAGCTGGGATATAGGGAATGCAATAAGTATGATTAATATCGTTACAATTGGCAGACACATCAATAGTTTAAAACGATATTTTCTCTTCATTTTTATTATTATATTCCTACACTCTCTCAAAAGGAAGAGAACGACCCCTACTTGATGAGAGGATGAAGAGGTCGTTCCCGGATATTGATTTAACCTTAAAATACAAGTTCCAATTTCTTGTTCAGTTGCTCTTCAAGTATCTTCTTTACCTCACGCGCTGCTTCGTTCAAAGTTTTTTGTGGATTTTCACCCTCAATCGCTCGCGTAACAGCACTTTCCAAGTACCCCATGATTTCCATAGGGTTAGGGACTTCCGGCAAGAACTTAGGTACTCCGAGAGAGTAGGTACTAACTGCAACTTTGGGATATTCAGGAATAACTGATTCTTTAAATTGCTCATCGTTCCAGGCAGATATAGATGCGGTGGCAAAACCCTTTCGTTGAATTCTAGTAGATATTTCATCTCCTGTCGCCCATTGTACAAACAACCATGCAGGCTCCTTCTTCTGAGATTGCCTACCTATACAAAGCATCCACCCCCCTAGCCAGGGAAATCTCCCCGCCGGCCCTTTGGGTACAACAGCGAGACTGAATTTGTCAACAACTTTAGATTTGCTTGGATCAACGAAATAGACATAGTGAGCAATAGTATCAAAGTACATAGCAAGTCTTCCCTGTTTAAACAAATTTGCCATCTCTTGCCAACCTGAACCGGCTGCTCCAGGAGGCCCTGATTTTTGAAGCATAGAGGCATATAATGCGAGGCTCTTTACTCCCAGTGGGCTGTTAAATATTGGATTTCCTGCTGCATCTAACCATCTTCCTCCAAAACCGAAAAGAAAGGGCTGCCATCCGGCCATAGGTACCATGGATCCCCTCATGCCGATACCAAAGAGATCCTTAGTACCATCACCATCAATATCAAGTGTCAACTTTTGCGCAGCCATTTCCCATTCTGCAAAAGTGTGTGGAGCTTCAAGAGCGTATTGGTTGAATAAGTCGGTGCGATAAAAAAGTACAGGAGCTGCTGCATTTATTGGGATACCACACAGTTTGCCATAAATAGAGGAGTAATTGATATATCCAGGGAAATAGTCACTAAGCTGGAATTCAAGGTTAGTAATTTGTGGGTTACTAACATAGCCATCCAGTGGTTCTATCCATCCGTTATCATAAAACCGTGTTCCCGTTTGAGCCTTAAAATTCATGAACGCATCAATATCAGCATTTCCCGAACTGAATTCAATGACATATTTTTGCATCAAAGGCTTAAAGGGGTAAACCTCTATATTTACTTTCATCCCTGTCTTTTTTTCAAACTCTGGAACCCATTCTTTAATATTGTCAATCCAAGCAAACTTACTGGCAAGGACACGAAGACGGGTCCCTTGAAACTGATTCCACTGAAACTCCTGAGCAGTTGCTCCTGCGAGAAAGATAAACCCTACCATAAATAAAGTAATCGTTATCCCCGTTATCCCTTTTCTAACCACTCTCATTTTTTCCTCCTTTCATACGCTTATTTTACGGCGAACATATGTATCCGCCTTTTCTTTGGTCAGACCCTTGCTCTTCTGGTATCAGTATTTCAACCACGATGAGTAATACTTTGTATTGCTTTGTAGCCCTGCTTCCATTTGTTTCTCTCATGTTTTAGCTTTTCCATGTACCGATACTGTGCATCCGGCTCTTTTAAAGCATCATAAATTACCGAACCTTCTGCATCTCGAGGAGGAGGCATATTCATCATGTAAGAGATGGTAGGAGCTACATCCACAAGCCAACGGATTGATTTGAGTTTATAGTTTTTCTTTATTCCTGGACCGCTCATAATGAGAACTGCCTCCATAGTACCCATTCCGTACCGAGCTGTAGGAAGTTGCTGACCATGCTCATGACCAAACTCGGGATTGAGAGCATAGACTATATCTCCGATCCTGTTGCCTTTTAACCCAATAATTTTTGCATCTTCTCGCCTGAGTGCAAGGGCATAGGGGTGTTTACCTGTTTTGGGGTCCTTGTAGGAAAGGAGTGCATCTATAACTTTGTTCCTTACCCGCTCATACTCCTCTCCCGGCTCCACAATACCTTGAGGGTCTCTACCTTTTAAATTCACGTAGATGTAACAGGATCTCTGGGGTACTGCTTTTGTTTTAGACCAGTCCACTGCCAGAATGCTGTCCAGTTCTGGAGCAAGTTCCCGCCTGGTGGCTAAGGCTCCTGGTTTCTTGTCAAACACAAGAAGCCCCGCATCTTCCAGAATTTTAGCAACAGGAGGTTCGGAAATATGAGCTTTTGCTCCGTGATCGGAAACAATGACTACAAGAGTATCATCATCTACAGCCTTTACAATTTTGCCGATCATTTCATCGCAGCTTTTATACACTTTCTTGAGGTAATTCATTGCCTTTTTAGCTTCTTCAAGAGAAGCACCAGAAATAGGATCTGCTGTATTGAGATATCTATGCTGAGCATAATCTATACAATGAGCCTGCAAAAAATAAAGATCCCAGGAGTAGTTTTTCATAAGGTATGCGCTGGCATTAGCGAACCATTTGTTTTGATAGTCAATGAGTTCCATGAATGTTTCATCATCAGAGAATGCAATCTCAGGCCAGCCAGGACGCTGAAGGAAAGGTCCGAATTTGTCGATGAGTTCCTGACCTAATTCGTCTGGGACAGTAAATCCCCGAGTAGGAAATATGGGAGTAGAATAAATTCGAACCTCGTTTCCATCAGGGGAGAGGGACGAGAGTTTGAAACGTATAGTTCCGGTTAGGTTTTTTCCTTTCACATTGAACTCTTCAAAGAGCCATTCACTCCACTCGCCCGGCAATAAGGTAGCCACAGGATTTTTCGTATCTTTCTCCTTGGCAAGGAGCACTTTTCCATATTTTCCGTTCTCATGCAGTACGAGGACATAAAGTTCTTTGTGTTTCTCAGTTTTGCTGTAGTATTTTATTTTTCCTTCCAAAGATTTTTTTTCAATCTGAGATGACATATTTTTCCAATTTTTTGCAGGCTTTAAGGAAAAAAGATGCGCGAAAGGCTCTTCTTCAGAGCAAAAAATTCTGTCTTCTCCTAATTCATGAAATTCATCAGATCTATTTGGGCCACATCCATCTATTTGAATGCTATTCTTAATAACAGGAGGCCAAGATCCCGAATACTTCATTAAGATACACTTTTTTCCTACTCGTTCAGCAGTTTGCCATAGGTATTCTGAACTACATTCCCGCGTGTCAAATCCAGAGCTGATTTTGTATAAAGGATCCCCGGGATGGTGTACGTTATAGCCGGTAATGCCGTGTGTCCCTGGCCAACTACCAGTCGCAATAGACGCCCAGTTGTTGGCAGTTATGGGAGGAAAACACGGTAAAATTTTAGAGAAGATACCCATCTCCAACAAACGAGATAAATTGGGAAGTTCCTTCTCCTCGCAGAAGCGAATAATTAAATCGGGAATAGCAGCATCCAGACCAATAATAACAGCCTTTTTCGGTATACTATTCATACTATTCATCTCCTTTGCCTCTATATTTTTATGTGATTCATTTCAGTTCTTGTCGGATGTATTGAGTAAAAATTCTTTATTAAATATAAAACATCCCCCTGAAAGAGTAGGACCTACTTCTTGATAGATGAGTTCAGTCGAGTAACAGCATCTGTCTCCTCGCACTACTGTTTCGCTGTATTCAAAAGGAGTATCCTTAGTATAGGTTATTCTTTTCACAAGAAAGAGAGGGACACCGCAAGAAATTTTCAGTATTTTAGCTTCAAATTCATCCACATGTATGGGGCAAAGCACTTCCTTTACCTTGGTGATTCGCAACTTATATCTTTCAAAGAGAATATTCCAAAGGGCGGCTTTCTTCAGATTTTCTTTATCTAAACCAGGAACCACTTTCTCATTTAAGTAGGCCGTGCCTATTGCAATAGGTTCTTGATTAGCTAACAATAACCTCATTACCTTGTAAACCATTTCTCCTTCAGTTAATTGTAGAATCGTTTTAACATGGTAATCAGGCATGATTTTCTCATTCTGCAAAACCTGGAAGGAGGGATTTAGCCCTTTTTCTCGCAAATCTTTTGCAAGGGTATCAAATTTATGAAAAGTTAACTTCAACTTGGCAACAAAGGTCCCCTTTCCTTGTTTCCGATACAAAAATCCTTCTCTCATCAGTCTTAAGAGAGCCTTCCTTAAAGTGTCCCGACTTACCTGATATTTTTTGCATAGCTGTCTCTCGGGTGGAATACGGTAATGAGGAGGCCATGCTCCGCTTTCTATTTTCTGTACAAATTTACCAAAAAGCTGATGGTATAAGGGAACGAAAGATGTACGATCTAGAGACATTTTTTTCTTCCAGAACTAATCTTATGTAAAGGTATATATAACCATACCTTATTATACCATTTAATTTATTTTTGTCAACCCCCGCATCGGTTACCTAGTTAAATGACTTGACTCGTCATGTATTCTCATTAGGAATTAACGTTACCCTAATAGAATCGTGACCCTCAGAAGCCATCTTTATGGCTTTTTTATACTCTCTTAAGGGGAAAGCGTGTGTTACTATTTTATCTACTTTTACCAATCCCTTTTCCAGATAATTAATAGCCAAAGGATAACAATAAGGACCTAAGTGCGAGCCTCGTATGTTTAACTCTTTTTGATCGCCAATGATGCTCCAATCTACTTTAGCCTCATGGCCGAACACTCCAAATTCTACATAAGTGCCAAGCCTTCTTATCATTTCCAGGCCCTGCTTTACCGCTTGAGGATAACCACTAGCTTCTATGTAAATATCGCATCCATAACCATCACTTAAATCCTTTACTTTAGCTACAGCATCTTCTTCAGCTACATTAATAACTATATCTGCTCCTAATTCTTGAGCAATCTTAAGCCGTTTTTCTTTCGTATCCAACATTATTAACTTTCCTGGATTTTTTAATTTAGCTACCTGCAACATGCAAAGACCAATTGCTCCAGCACCAGCAATAACTACTATATCACCTAACTCAATGTCTGCTCTTTGTACTGCATGAATAGCACAGGATAAAGGTTCAATCATTACTGCTACTTCATCAGGTAAACTACTCGGCACCTTATAATTAATAGTCCCTCGAGGAAACCTCATATATTCAGCCATCCCTCCATCATCTATTCCTCGATGAAACCCATATACATTGTTAGTCTCGCACATCCAATATTTCCCACTAAGGCAAAACCTACAATTCCAACAAGGTAAAATCTGCTCAGATATCGCTTTATCCCCAATTTTAAGACCATATTTCTCAGATGCTCCAGTACCAAGTTTTACTACTTCCCCGATAAATTCATGTCCCGGAATAAAGGGAGGTTTAACATAGGAAGCCGGGGGTCCTTTCCAGAATCTATCAGCTCCCTGGTAACATTTTACATCACTGGCACATATACCTACCCTTTTTACTTTGATTACCACCTCTTCAGGTCCGGCTTTAGGTATGGGAACTTCTTCCAAACGATAATCTTGAGGTTTGTATCCTACCACTGCCAACATAGAATTTTTTTTAGCTTCAGGACTAAACATCTTTACCTCCTGTTAAAAATAAAAGTAGTGTCAAAAGTTATTTCTTCTTTTTGTAATTGGTAACCGCGAGGCTCAGAGCCTGCGTTTTTATGCATTAGTCTTCTCTTGCGCAACTTAAAAGTTGCGGCTACAATCCTTTTCATTAAAATAATTTCTCTCCCCCTATCTGAATCCTCTTTTCCTTTATCTATAATGTTCTCCTGTAATTCCTTCATAAAACTTTTGCCATTACCCCTAAAATTTACGTCTTCATTAAGTTGCTCAACTATTGCTCCTTACTCAGATTTAAAGTTCCCATATTTAATTCCCGATTCAATAAACTGTATGTAGTTTTCTTTCATCCTATTCGATACAGGTGATATGGGGCCTTCGGTAGTACCTAATATAAACTTCTCTTTTCCACCAGAACATATAGCCTCTTTCACCTTCTCATCAATTTCCTCAGGAGTGCAGATCTCCATATCATTTATTTGAATATTCCCCACTAAAGTTATTTTACCTTTAACCCTTCTCTTTGCCTCTCCAATTTCAATATCTCCACCAGGAGGAGCCTCCACAGGATCAAGAAGGTCTACCTTCTTATCTACCAACTTATCTAAGATGTTTTCTACTTGTCCATGGCAGTGTACTGCTACATAACTACCATAATGATGTACTAAATCGAAAAGTCTGCTATCATACTTTATCACAAACTCATCGTAAAGTTGAGGAGACATCATAGGTGGGGTTGCTTGTTCTGAACCTCCAAAGTGAAATATGGGGCCCACTCCATTTTGGAGAAGATATTCAAGTTGTTCAAATATTCTCTCAAAAGCAGTTTCAATGAGTTTTACTATGGCGGATTTTTCAGTTGCACACCACATCAAAAACTGTTCAAATCGAAAAAGTTGAGATACACACACCATAGGGGTACTTACAAAAATGTACATCAAGCCACCCTTTTTCTCAATCTCCCTTTTGTATTTAAAAAAATCTTTGATATCCGGCTTTTGAAAAATATAGGGAACTGAAAGAATCCTTTCCACATCCTTTTTATCTTTAATCAGATATTTTCTATCCCAAACTGTAGAAATACCTTTATACTTCTCACAAATATATTCTAAATTGCCTTTAGGAGTTTGAACTTGATACTTTATCAAAATAGAATCATTTTTTTTCTCCACTTTAGCTACTTTTATAAATTCCTTAGGCGTTAATAAAAATCGTCTGTCAAGTTCTTGAAAGTGATAAGACCAAACTCTTTCACATTTTTCATCAGCTAACTTAATGATTTGCAAGTAATTAGGGTCCTTTGTTAACCAATCATCTATAGTATTAGTATTTATCCCATCCTGTAGTAAATTGCTTATCTGCAATCCTACTACAACATGAACGGGATTGATTCCGTAGCCGGTTACAATTGGAGCATAAATGGGAACCCTATCAACTTTTTCACCATTTATAGTGTCCAAAACTCTTTCTTTGGAAGTCATTATTATTCTCCTTGTATTACTTCTTTGGAGAGGTTTTTCACATCTCTCCTAATAGCATGTCAATGGTGGTAATATTTTCCTTAGAGAGTATCCAATCTCCCGCAGCAGTGGTTTCCTCAATTTGAGATGGATGTCTTGCACCAACAATGGCTGCTGTTACCTCAGGTCGCCTCAGAACCCAGGCTATTGCAATCTGGGATACAGTCTTACTGCTTTTTTCAGCAATAGAGTGTAGGTTTTCAACCAACTTAAGATTAGTGCTCAGCTCAGGCTCTTGAAAGTGAGGGTCTCTACATCGGTGGTCATCCTTAGGTAAATTCTGGACACGTTCTCTTGTAAACTTTCCTGTTAAGAGGCCCTTTTGCATAGGACTATATACAACTACTCCGATATTGTTCTGTGAACAGTAATCGAGTAGTTCCTCTTCGATACCTCGTTCAAGCATACTGTAAGGTGGTTGAACAGAGGCTACAGGATGGATCGGTTGAATACGCTTGAGTTGTTCTACACTAAAATTGGATACCCCGGCATAGCGAATTTTACCCTCTTTTATCAAATTCGCTATGGTTTCCCAGGCTTCCTCAATGTCTTCATTGGGATTTGGCCAGTGAATCTGATAAAGGTCAATAACATCAGTATCGAGCCGTTTTAGACTTGCTTCAACCTCAGAACAGATACTTTCCTTCTTTAAGCGGCCGAATATCTTCCTATCTTTACCCCAAACTCGACCACATTTGGTAGCAATAATTGGTTTATCGCTTAATCCTTTGATAGCTTTACCCACAATTTCTTCAGAATAACCAAGTCCATAAGCCGCAGCTGTATCTATCCAGTTAATTCCTAACTCTAAAGCATGCTGGATAGTAACGATAGATTCTTTGTCGTCCTGGGGACCCCAACCAAACTCCCAGTTACTACCTCCAATTGCCCATGTACCAAGTCCAATAGTTGATAAGTCAAGATCTGTATAACCTAATTTTTTTATTTTCATGGTCTTACTTCCCGTAAATGTTTATTGTTTCACCCTTTTGGGGATTTGTCTCCCTTCTTATTCATCTTTAGCAAGATAATCTCAACAATCAGTGATTATCTTCTCTTTTTTAATTGCTTTTTTTCTTTGATCCAAGAAATATCATTTGCCTGCTCCTATAGCAATTCCTCTTATTATGTACTTTTGCATAAATAGAAAAAGAAGGAGAGTGGGAAGAGTTAAAAACATTGCTGCGGCTGCAACTATATTCCAGGAGACAAACTGTTCTGAGGATTGGAAGGAGGCTAATCCAACAGTTAAAGGTACATTTTTACCATGGGTCATAACAAGTGGCCACAGAAAGCCATTCCATCTGAATATAAAATTTAATAAGGCCACTGTTCCTATTGCAGGCTTACACAAAGGCATAACGATTTGAAGAAATATCTTGATTTCTGATGCTCCATCAATTCTTGCCGCTTCAATAGGTTCGTTAGGTATCTGAATAAGGTACTGACGCATAAAAAATACCCCAAAACCAGTCATTGTCAAAGGTAATATGAGACCCTGCCAGGTATTTGCCCAACCTAATTTAGCGATGAAGGTATAAAGAGGAACAACCCGTACCGCTGGAGGTAACAGAATTGTAAAGATAAACGCTAAAGTCCAAAAAGATCTCCCCGGAAACCTCAGTTTTGTAAGAGCATAACTAGCCAGAGAAGCGGTAATAAGTACGCCCAATGTAGATAATCCTGCAAAAATAAAACTATTTCTCAAATAAAGTAACAAAGGTGCTCTGTTGAGGACCTTCAGGTAATTGATAAATCTGGGAATAGCCGGGAGAAAGGTCGGGGGAATACGCATAGCCTCCTGACCACTCTGTAGCGATAGGGAAACTAAATAGAAAAATGGAAAACCCATCATTATAGAGAATAGAATTAAAATACTATAACTAAAAAATTTTCTACCTTTCAACTTGTTTCTCCTTATTTTCTCAATCCGAAAATGGTTTTCTCCTGGAGTTTATACTGAATAAAGGAAAACAACGCTAATATTATGAAAGTAATATAAGTTAGAGCATTGGCCAGGGGAAAATTTAATCTCTCAAATCCCAAATCATAAATGTATAGAATAAGAACATTGGTAGCGTTTATAGGACCTCCTTGAGTAACGATTTTTGCCAGAGTAAATACATTGATGAACCCGTTTAATATAGAGATAAGTACAACAAAGATTATAGTAGGAACCAAAAGAGGTATAGTTATATATATTAATTGGTGCCAACCTCCAGCACCATCTACCCGAGCAGCATCATAGTAATCTTTAGGTAAAGCTTGAAGGCCGGATAAAAAAAGAACCATATTGAACCCTGCTGTATACCATATCTGAATTATAATTAAAGACAATAAAGCTAAGCTGGAAGATTTAAGCCAAAGTATACGTTTCAGTCCGATGGAAGTTAAAAAATAGTTAATTACACCAAACATATCATTAAGCATATATTGCCAAACAAGTCCTATGACTACCAGAGCAATAATATAAGGGACAAATATAGTTGCCTTAAAGAAGTTTACAAATTTAAGTTTTGGTTCGTTGATTAAAAGAGCCAGTCCTAATCCAATGATTCCACTTGCTACCGTGAAACCTCCTGTAAAGATAAGAGTAACCTTAAGAGAATTCCAGAAATCAGCATCCTTTACCAACCAGTAGTAGTTATGGAACCAGCCAAATCTCTCCCCCATTCCTCTACCAACATACAGGCTGGTCATAAATCCGATAATAAAAGGAATTATATAAAAACTAATTAGAATTACTATAGCTGGTAATAAAAATAAATAGGCACTTACCCATTTCTTCTCGTGATAAGTTATCTTTAGCTTCATTTTAAATTATTAAATTACGGGGGACCTTTGGGGGTCCCCCGTAAACCACTACTTCCTTTCTGTTAGTCTTTGCTGTATGAGTTTATTCGCTTCCTCTTCGTATAATTGTATAGCTTCTTTTGCTGGCATTGCCAGGTAGATAATTCTTTCGTAAAATTTCCTCCAGACCTTCCCACCCCAGGATATTTCCGGAAGGGCTAAGATAGACGCATCAACAGTGGCAGGAACTGCATACTGGAGCGTAGCAGCAAGGTCTGCAACAGGAAAACCCATTCCTTTAATTTCAGGGCTATTAACCCAGGACTTTCGAGGCATGAGCATACCAGCTTCCTTCGTTGCCTTTATCTCAATATCCACCTGGGTTAACATCTTCATTAACTCCCAGGCTTCTTTTGCATGACCTCCCTTACAAATTGCAATGCCTGTTCCACATAGAAGACTTCGAGGACCTGTTTCTTCTGGATAAGGTATTATGGTAATACCGTAGTTAAGACCAGGGTTAAATTTGTTGATATTTTGAACATCCCAGGGACCACTAATTTTCATAGCTGAACCACCTTGAATGAAAAGTCTACGCATCATCTGATAACCTGTCCCAGGTCCAGGAGTAAGAGCCCATCCATTCCTAATGATATCCTGAAGAATTTCTAGAGTCTTCACATTGGTAGGTGTATTTATAGCTATTTTATCATTTTCTATTAGATAAGGAGTTTCCTCTGTGAATATCCAGGACATTTCGTATTGGTCGTCAGCATCAAATATGTATCCAGGGATGTTTATAGCCTTGGTTATTTTCGCGCATGCTTCTTGAAATTCTCTCACTGTTTTTGGTGGAATATCAGGATCTAAACCGGCCTCCATGAGATAATCCTTATTGTAGAAAAAAGCCATGGAGGTATGATGCAGTTTCATCCCATAAATTCTTCCATTGAGAGTAACTTCTCTCCAGGCTGCCTCAAACCAATCTTTACTCTGAGGCCAGGATTCTACCTTCTCCGTGATATCTTCCATATATCCAAGTTGGGCAAAGTTTAGAAACCAGTACGGCGGAGCTTCTATCAAATCTGGAGCGGTTCCTCCTGCAAAGTCGGTCATTATCTTTGTTTTGAACTCCGGCCAAAGCATAGTGGTTTTTTCTATTTTAAATCCATACTTAGCAGCAAACTGCTGGAAGATCTTATTATATACAGCGTAATCATGATTGGAATTCCAGTAGATGGAGAACTTTTCCTGTGCGCAGCCGATCGATGTAATAAGCAAAACCAAACAAATAATACTTATTACAGTTAAACTAATGTTCCTTTTCTTACCTTTCATTTTTCTCTCCTAATTTTGTTTTCACTATGAGGAACCTTGTCTCCATAATGAAAATTATAATTTGGTTCATTTTCCCGTGGAAAGCTCCTAAAAAAGAAATTTATCCTTCGTCACTTCTCTTTTTAAGCTTTCCTTTATCCAGCTAACAGCCTACCATATTTTCACCTCCTTTTCGGCTTATTTTTAGTTTTCCTTTTTATCAAGAATCTGACTTTAGAGGTTCACTCCATCCAATTAAACTGAGTACTCCAAACTCTTTCCCTTTAAGCCTTCATAACTTGGGCCATATCGATATGCTTTAGGGATAATTCTGTTATGTCCATAAACTGAGTCAAATGAAGAGGGGAAGGGATTAACAAATTCCCAAATAATCTTTCCTGAATTCATTACTTCGAAAATTCGTCCTGTTGCTGCTTCACATATCAAAGTATTGTCATTGGGTAGTCGCTGACAACTGGACATATAGGCACTATAAAAAGCCATCCAGGGATTATCTTTGTATTCCCACACACTTTTATTTGTAACCGGATCTACCTCTAAAACACGGGAGTAAGATTGAGAAAAACCGATACAATGTGTTCCGTTATCGAACAGCAAAATATTTCCATTTTCAAGTACAGTGACGTCGCTTTGATGTCCTAACTCTCCTCCAGAACCCCATCGCCATTTAATATCACCTGTAACCTTGCTAATGATATATATACTGTGAGTTCGCGTAAAGCTAGCTAAGATATCTCCATTGGGTAAAATAGTGAATGAATTAGTCTCAGTCCATTGGTTACGAGGACACAAGGGGCAAATCTTATCTACTTCTGGATTTAAGTGCTCGTATCCTAACCACTCCCAAATTATTTTACCATTTGGATTGACCTCTTGAAAAGAATCGCACCACATAATCCCATTCTTCTCAGTTCCTGAGATACCACCCTTTACCTTGACAGCAATATTTTTAGGCACCTGTACCCATCTTAAAATCATTGTATTTCCGCTGGGCATACGGTAAAAGCTATGGTGCAAATACGGATCTTTGTAATTCCATGCTAAGTTATTATTCCAATCTACTTCAAGTAACTCTCCCCCAGCGCCTCTTAAGTCAGCCAAAGGTCCATTTTTCACATACCCAGCATAAAGGAGATTGCCGTTATCTAAAAGTATTCCATACAATGCTGGTGAATAAGGCATTTCCCATTGATGAACAACTCGCCCTTTCATATCAATTAGAAATGGTTCTTTTACTCCCAAAGGTGTAAACAAAGTATATCCATTATATGCCTTTGATGGATCATAATATATAACACCCCTAAGACTTGTTCGTGCAATACCCATCGATTATCTCCTCCTTGTTGTAGGAAAATATTTACCAAGCATTAGGTCCATATATTCCATTTATCCATTTATAATTATTAGGATCTAAATTTTTCCCTTTTAATCCCTCGTAATCAATTCCATAGCGGTAGGCTCGATATATCAAGTTACACTGACCATAAAGTAAAAAGGGACCATAAAATGGACTAACATACTCCCAAACTATCTCCTTATCATAAGTTACCTCGAAAATACGACCTCCATGAGTCTCGCATATCAAAGTATTCCCGTTTGGTAATCGTTGAGCCCCTCCCATACCATAAGCATAGAACTCAGATGGAGGATCATCCTTATATTCCCACACAATTTTATTAGTAGTTGGATTAATCTCTGGTACCCTGGAATAATAATCTAAGTCCTGGGAACAGAAACGATGCGCTCCATTATCAAAAACCAGGATATTCCCATTATCTAACATCGTGGGCTCGTGCTGATGACCTAATTCTTCACGACCCCACTTCCAGATAATGTTTCCTGTAGCTTTTTCAATAATACAGATAGTATTAATATCGCGAAATGAGCCTAAAATATTTCCATTTGGCAGAACAGTGCAGGTATTCATATGAGTCCATTCACCACGGGGACATAAAGGACAAATAGTATCTATCTCTGGGTCCAAATGCTCATACGCTATCCATTCCCAGACTACTTTACCTTCAGGGGTAACCTCGTTAAGAGCATCAGCCCACATAACTCCATTCTGCTCTGTTTCTGGAACACCACCCTTAACCCTATTTTTTATATCATCAGGTACAATTACATATTTGATGTACATAGTGTTTCCGTTTTTCATACGATAAAAGTCGTGATTAAATTGTGGTGCTTCATACTTCCATACCAGGTTATTATCCCAATCTACCTCTATTAAACACGTACCCCTATTTTCTTCGCTTTGTTTATAATCCTTCTCACCAAAGAGAAAGGCAAGTCCCGGTCCCATTACACCTCCCGACTTAACGCCAGAATAAAGGAGATTGCTATTGGGAAGAAGCCGCACAAATGTCGGTCCATATGGTTCCGTATTCCAGTGGTGCACAATCCTACCTCGCATATCAATTAGCCATGCATCCTTACCAAACATAGAGGAAAACAAAGTACACCCATTATATGCCTTTGGAGGAACATAATGCGTAACGCCCCTTACACTTGTTCGTGCAATACCCATTGATTTATTCTCCTTAAAATATATTTAACTCACTCTGAATTCCTATAAAAAACTGTCAAAAAGAAAAGGATACTTTCTTTTATCCATTTGTTAATAGCTCTGTTTTTCCTATCTTCCCTTTTTCTATAATTTTCAACTTTTAATTTCTTATATAAAGAAATGTTATTATCAAATTTCAATAGCCTAATTATTCGAGTCGGGAACGAACAGCCTTCTCATCTTCTTTAGAACTCGGCGTTCCCCTCTTTTTTACCATAGATAGAATGGATGGTTTCTCCATATTCTTAGGGATTGGTAAACCAAGGGCATCCAAAATTGTTGGGGCAACATTAAGTAATGACATCTCTTTAATCTCTCCATTTGCTGGTATACCCAAACCATTTATAACAAAATACCCATATAAACTATGTGCTACATCATAAGGGTATTTTGTTATATCAAATGAGTATATATTCTCCCGACTATGCCCTAATAGTTCACTGGTTCCTAATCGACCTTTATTAAAGCTCATAAATAAATCGGGACCATATTTTGCATACGGGCCAAAATAAATGTCATCGCGTTTCCAAACCTGAGTATTTAAATGGCTTCCAATTTTATCAGGAATATCTTTCAGTTTAACAGTTAATTCATCCAATAATTTATCATAATCTTTAACCTCAACAACTCCTTGAGATTCTCTTCCCTTCACATTAAGATATATTTTACCACTGTAGCCTTCGCTCCAGCACTTTGTCTTAGACCAGTCCACTTTAGCATCCTTAAATGAAGTTAGCTTTATTGGGTACTCAAGAAGACTCATATATCCCTCTTTAATTAACCACTCATTAAGATTAATCCGTCCATCAAGTTTTTGAGAACCATAGCCACTATGAATAAATAATACTACATTCTCAGGTAAACTCTTTTGAAGTTCTCCTGTATTCTTATCAAGCCAAATATAGTAATCATGCAAAATATCTTTATAACGAGGATCAGGATCGTAGCGTTTGGCTTTTGAATCAAAGCAAAAGTAAAGAAGATTTAGCATACAATTAATTCCCATTAGAACTGTCATGACATAGTCACAATTTTTTTCATTAATAAAATATTTCGTTAATGTAAAGCGTTGTGCATCCATATCATAGATTTTTTTAAGAATATACTCCTTATTTATTTTACCACAATTTATATCAACCTTATCTATATCTATAATATATTCTCCGATTAATTTATTAATTTCTTCCTCAAGGCTATCAGGATGAGTAAAACCATGATCTAAATCTGGAGTCATAAACCCAGATACAGCATAACCTGCAGGAATATTTGGGGCTGGCCAGCTAACTGGTACACTAATTATCCCTACTTTCTGTCCCATCCTGGGAAGAATTGTGTATAGTAGGTTAGCTCTTTTTGTGATTTCAGGATTAACCACTTTTGTCTCGCCGTAGGAGAACTCATCTCTATAGGTAAAATCCCAGACACCATGAGTTCCAGGACCTCGACCACACTGAGCGCATATCCATACTTGAGGAATAGTAAGAGGAACCGCACTTTTTAAACTTCCCCACATTCCTTCTTTTTGTATCTTCATTAAATTAGGCATCTCATCTGACCATTCTTTAACAAACTCAGGATTTAATCCATCCAAACCTAAGGCTACTATTTTAGCCATATATAAACCTCCTTATTTTTAGTTAGTTATATCAAATTTTACCACAAGTAATACAAAAAATCATTATGTTAACAAGTTCAGAGGTTCGGAAAACTCGACATTTTTGAAAGTCATTGAGCATATTTCTTGTAATTGTGGCAAGTGAAATTATCCCTCGAATTCCCCGTCAAATGAGAGTTTCAGAGGCTAAAATCCAGTTTTCCGAACCTCTGATGTTAGTGATAATATCCGAATCTACATCTTTGGTAAGATGAGTTTTGTGTCCGTTGAATTTGCCAGATCTTGACTTTCTGCCATGACGCATTTCAGGGTCAGCAGTGGAGATAACACGGTCTTTGGCAACTCCCTTTTTTATCTTAGGTTTACCTTTCTTATCCTCTTCTATATCCTGGGAAACTATCCTGGCTAAAAGATTAGCAGTGTCTTTGAGTTGATTATCTACATCTTCTTTATTAACATCAACATGAGATAATATTTCTTTTACATCAGAAACAAGTAAGGAAAGTAGTTCCTGACACTCTTTCTTATTATTTCAGTTAATTTTTGGTTTAGAATCACCTTTACCATAAGCTTTTAAGGAAAGATGTGTCTTAGATTTTGTCTTATTATCATAGGCATTTTTTAAGCTTTAAAATCATTTTTATTATACCATGGATAAGGATTTTTGTCAAATATTTCACTTGAGAAAGAACAAGGTTTGCATAAAACTCATGATAAAAATTAGGGGTTTTTCACCAGGCTCCTAGTTATATGATTTGACTCGTATTAGGTAAAAAAGACGATACTGTGTCGTCTTTTTGTAATCTAAAATACTGATAAAATAAGGGTTTTGGGTTGGAGGATTTTAGTAAATGTCGCACTTTTACACACAGAAGGCGACAGATCCTACATAAGATTTTGAACGAACTTACAGTTTCATTATATCTTTTTAGCGGAAAACTCCGAAGAAAGAAAAGCCAACCGTGGGGTTGGCTTAAATCTTTTGCCCGAGAAAGGGATAGGTTCAGAGAGTTATTATTTCAAAGGTCCAATAACTGGCAAGAATTAGCAGCACCACGCTTCCCAGAGTAGCAAATATTTTGAGCTTATCCCATAACCATCCTTTTATCCTAAGGCCAGAGTATAATCCGACTCCACCCAGGATATATGCAGAGGTTAGGGCAGTAATTCCCTTCATAGGATAACACTCCACACAAATACTACACAGGCTACTATTGCAATAATACCAAGAATTTCTTTAATCTTTTCCATAACGTCTCCTTACACTATTGCTGTCTTGCTGGAAGATGGTGAGTGCCAAAAAAACCCGCTTTGAGGGCTAACATGAGGTGTTAAAAAAGGGATTTACCGTATAGGAATGAGCTAGCGCTCGTAGGTGATAGTGGTAAGTCTTGGCTGTGGATGACTATTTTAGCACCAGAGGACTGAAAGGAAGCCATCTAGAGGTGTTTTTCTAGGTAATATTAGCTTTTCTAAAACCACTCTCTTTTCCGTCGTTGCGAGCCTGCTGAAAGCAGGCCCTGTTGAGTAGTAAAGCTTACTCTACAGGGCAGGCGTGGCAATCTCAAGAGATTGCTTCGTCACTTCGCTCCTCGCCCTGTTAGATATGAAGTTATCTAACAGGGCGAGCAATGACAAATAAGTAGTCCCACATTTTTTTAGGAAAACTTACCTATTACTGGTGTTTCTTTTTGGCAGCCCTTATGGTTTTAAACTTTAGTACATAACTTTTTGGAAGTCATCAGTGGTTATCTTCACCTTTTGAAAGGAAATCCTGTAGTCTCGCTTCCAGAGCTGACACTCTTTTTGGTCAAAGGGAGATTTGCCTTCAAAGGTTTCTGGCTGCAGGCCGAGAAATATGCCAAAACTCTCGTCTTCATCCAAGCTATCCATTGTGAAACTTGCCTCGTTTTCTTTTCTCTCCTCTACCTTTATCCCACCGTAATATCTTATTGGTCTGCAAGCGGTGTAAATTTTATGGATTTTTGAGTTTAGACTAACAACAGTGGCTATGTCCTCCACATCAGACAATCCTGTATTCTTTACCAAAACCGTGATCCACACATATTTAGCTTTTATTTTTTCAGGATCCTCCTCTTTTCCAACAGCGTCCTTGAATAAGTCCCCAAGTTCTGTGGGGCCTCCAGCTATGATATGAGTGTCTAAATGAGGACTAATTATATCTCTGTTACTCTGAGCCAGATTCTTAGCGCTATTAGCCACTACGTAAATGAAAATCAGAACCACAACTAATCCAATTATACCCAATATAGTCAGGGTTTTGCCTTTTGCACCCATTTCTTCCCTCCTTTTTTAATTTGGTGCCCTCAATTTTTACCCTTTAAAAACAGGGGAGGGCCGATTATACTATGATCCTTCCTTTTGGCTTTTTAGCATAAGAGCCGCCTTTATTATAGATAACCAGTCTTTTCTCACTGGGTTTTTCTTTTTTAAGATCGGCAAGCTCTGATGATCTTAAGCCGGTATCTGAAAAGGTCTATACAAAACTTTCCCTGGAAACTGTCACAGGTATGACAAATTAATTTCTATTCGAGTCCCATAAGGTATGAAACATTTCAGAGCAATGTTTCTGAGCTTATGAACCGTGCAGCGTTGAACCTTCACTCCAGGAAAACAAGTTTTTAAGGCAGCTAAAAGACCTGGGTTGCCATCAACGGTTATTAGTGAGAGCTGCCTCTCGGTAAGGCCCCGCTTCTTCAGTCTCAAGAGAAGATTCTCCCAAGAGATTTGTGATTCCCTTCCTCCTAAAAGGAAATCCAGGCACTCTTTGTCTCCTGTCTCAGTGATACCCACAGCACAAAGAAGAGCCTCCTTAGAAGCTCTGGTTCGCCTCAAGGGAAGATTAATTCCATCTAAATACAGGTACGTTATCTTTTTACTGATAGGCCGATTTAGCCAGAGAGAAAGAGCTTCTCCCAGTTCCTTGTTGAATTGGGATACCAGGCCAGGACTGTAGGTCTCACCATAAATGTGCTT
>JAUWJM010000042.1 GCA_030607715.1 Candidatus Aerophobota bacterium | reverse complement strand
GCGGTAATTCCTGGCGATGGTATTGGTCCAGAAGTAACCAGGGAAGGGCTTAAAGTTTTAAAAGCAGTTGCCAGCAAAATAGGATTTAAATACCAAACTATAAAATATGACTTTGGAGGGGAAAGATATCTTAAAACAGGAGAAATACTGCCCGATTCTGCTCTTGAGGAATTCAAAAAGATGGATGCTATTTATCTTGGAGCTGTAGGAGATCCCCGGGTTGAGCCAGGAATATTAGAGAAAGGGATTCTTCTTAAAATTCGCTTCGGATTAGATCAATACATAAACTTGCGTCCAGTAAAACTGTATCCAGGGGTCTGGACCCCTCTTAAGGATAAAGGACCTCAGGATATAGACTTTGTAGTAGTTAGAGAGAATACAGAAGGAATTTATTTAGGTATAGGAGGATTTCTAAAAAAGAATACGCAGGATGAGGTAGCTATCCAGGAAATGATAAATACTAGAAAGGGTGTAGAAAGATGCATAAGGTATGCTTTTAAGTATACCCGAAAGAGGAATAAAAGGAAAAAACTTACCCTTTGTGATAAAGCCAATATCTTCACTTATACCCATAATTTATGGCGAAGAGTTTTTAAGGAAGTGGGAGAAGAGTATCCAGATATAGAAAAAGAGTATGCTTTTGTAGATGCTACCTGTATGTGGATGGTAAAAAACCCAGAGTGGTTTGATGTTATTGTTACCTGCAATATGTTTGGAGATATAATTACCGACTTAGGAGCTATGATTCAAGGGGGAATGGGAATAGCGGCTGGTGCTAATATTAATCCTAAAGGTGTTTCTATGTTTGAACCCATACATGGCTCAGCTCCTAAATATACCGGTAAAAATGTAATTAATCCTCTGGCAGCTATCTCTGCTGTAGGAATGATACTTGAGGAAATAGACGAGGAAAAAGGAGCAAAATTAGTAGAGAAAGCAATTATTAGTACTCTTTCTTCGGGTAAAATTAAAGATTTATCTACGAGAAGTGGATTACATACTGATGAAATTGGTGATATGGTAGTAGAAGAGATAATAAAATAATAGATAACTACAACCTTCAGGTTGCGCAGGCTAAAGCCTGCGACTACCAACTTTGTGCAAAAGTTGACATTCTCAAGAAGAAAACTACGCTCACAATTTAATTTTCTTTCCTAATTTTCTGACAATACTGAGAGATATAACGCACTCTTTCTATATCTGCAGGAGGAGGCACCTCATCAGATGCTCCCAGAATAAGTCGGGGATAAAAGAGATTCACTAACTTCTCTACGCATTTCTGTAATTCTTCGAAGGAGTAATTAGGAAGGAATAAAATAGCCGGAATCCCGTCAAGAAGTATCTTATCTCCTATTGCTTCTTTCATCTCCTCTATAGTAACATCTCCTTGAGGAAGAGGAGTAAGAGCTTCTAAGCCATCAAAAGGTAAATCCCTAAGATATTTAAGTAAAGGTTTAAAACTCCCATCAATATGAATATGGGTATATATACCGGCTTTACGCATTTGTTTTGCTCTTTTCTCATAAAAAGGAATACAATACTTTTCAAAATAACGAGGAGAAATTATATTGGCATCTATATTTTCTCCAAAATTTATTATTTTTACTCCTCTATATGAAATAATATTTTTATAAAGATTATCATAAGATTCATCCATTGCCCTCATCACTTTCTCTACTTTTTGAGGAACATCAGCTAAAGCATATATTAAGGTCTCTGCACCCATCCATTCTATGGAAAGACTTTGATAAGGGCTTCGAGGGGAAAAAAATTGAGGTTCACCTCGATCTTCAACAAATTCAGCTCCTTTTTTAAAATTTTCTTTTATAAAAATAAAAATTGTATTTTTAAAAAGCCATTCTGCCTTCTTCAAATCCTCATCACTCTTAATGGGAAACTCTGTAGTCCGCCAACCTCCGTCAGAGGATTGTTTCATTTTCCGAACCAAATCCCCTCTGGAAGTGCTGATAATCACTACTTTTTCCTCTCCCTTTATCTTTTCCTCTATTTTCACCTCTTTTGTATACCTTACTCCAACAGCAGAAGGTAAACCGGTAGCATAAGCAAAATACCTGATAGAAACATTTAAGTCATCAAAAAGCTCTATCAAGCTCATCTTCTCATATCCTGGAGGAAGAGTCCCCCGAACCTTATTCCACTGATACCACCACTCAATTCGAGGTTGAAAGAAAACCCCTGTCCCTTTCTGCCTCTCAAATATTCTTAAATTTTCTTCTCGTTTATTCATTTTCTCCCTGTATAAATCATTCAACAACTACTACTTCGTAAATTTCAACGAGGGGGACAACAAAACTTATCCCTTCTTTCTCTTTTTTATAAGGGATTTCTATCTTTAACTTAAGCGCTTTAACAGAACGAACCCTTTGATTTGTAAAGAGAAAAATTTGTATATCCCGTAAGGGGATAATCTTCTCAAAGGGACGCCTCATCTCCCCACTAAAGTTAACCAGGTGAATAATTTTTCTTACGCCATCTTGTCCTTCTTGTCCTCTAAGGACAACCTCCAGTGTCTGAGGTGCATTCTCTACTTTCAAAAGAGGTTTAGAAAGCCAACTGATAGTATTAGTAAGTATCTTAAGATAACCAGGAATCCCATAGTCTTTATAGTGCTCCCCAAATGTACCCGCTAAATATACCACTTTCCCCTTTCCAAACGAGTTAACTGTAATTGCCGCAGTTGTTTCTGGAGAAAGGGGCCGATATTGCCCAATCATTGGTTCGTGAAACTTAGCCAATGTTTTTGCTGTGGTTGTTTTTACCTTCAATCCATAACAGGGAGCGGGGATTAATTTTTGACTTAATCCTGAAGTTACAGGGTGCTTTTCTTTTATGGAAATATAGCTCGAAATTTGAAAGTTATAGCTATCTCCTGTAAAGTGAATACCAAAAATTTCATTTAATCCAAAATCTTTCTTCTGATTTACCAGTATATCATATAGAGAGGTATCAAAACTGACTAAGAGATTACCACCCTCTTTAACAAAATTACCTATAGCTTTTAAATATTTATTAGCTAAACACGCACAGTTCGGTAAGATCAAAACATCATATTTTTTTATTCTTTTTTCTATAAGATTTTCTTCATCAATTACATCAAAGGGGATATGCCCCCTAAGAAGCATTTCATAAAATCCCCAAAAACAATTTATGGAACTGCCAAGAATTCCTTCAGCTTTTTTATGTTCAAAAGAAGTAAAATCTGAAATCTCAGTCTCTCTTTGATAATAATCCATTGTAGTTGCTGAACGCATCAAAGCTATATTCGCTATGGAACTTGTCTTTTCATAATATTCTCCATTCTTTTTTAAAAATAAATTCATTTCCTTAGCCGCCCATCCCCCCGGAGTCTCTATATCCTCTACAGGTGAATGAAGTCCATACCAGACATTTGCTCCATTCGC
Organism: Candidatus Aerophobota bacterium; assembly: GCA_030607715.1. The sequence goes on along the minus strand of JAUWJM010000042.1, from coordinate 8,408 downwards.
CACCGCATCTGCGTAAAGTAATTTTGTTTCACTAGAGGTATGAATATATCGGTTCCAGGGCTTATAATCTCCAGCAATAAAAACTACCGTGGGTTTACCATTAGCCTGACTTTCTAAAAGTTTTGCTGTTACTCCTGGTTTCCACCAGGGAACTTTTTCTGGATAAGTATAAAATATAAACCCCCCTTCTGCACCTAATATTTCCTGATATTTTACCAAACGACGATTATCACGAGCACACGCTAATCCAGAAGTAATCCCCTGGCTATTCATATAAAGCAGTGCTCCCGGACGAATTTCTTTAAGAGCTTTATGAGCATCTTTTAAACACTCGGCAATACTCTCATAGCGAAAGTCCATAAAGCGATGCCAGGAAAGACTATGAATATTTTCCTTTACAGGAAGAGATTCTCCATAAATTTTTTGGAACTTTTCCTGACAATAGGGACAATAGCAAGCACCTTGACGAAAGGTTGGTCCGTCTAAAAATATCCCATCTATTTCGTATTGGGCTACCTCTTGAATCATTTCCATGAGTAACTTACGATAAGGAGAATTTACGCAGGGAGAATTAAGAAGTTTGCCATCTGTATTTTTTTGAATGCAATCGGGATGCTTATTTAAAAAATCTTTTCCAAATGCTAAAGGACTAATATAAAAGATAATGCGAATATTCTTTTCTCTTGCTAATCTAAGGTAGTCTTTTAATACTCCCCCCTTATCTTTGCGAAAATACCCCGCATATCCATAAGCACTTAAATGTAATAACTGTTCCGTATTAAACCCCCATTTATCCCACACTCTTAAAACCCTTTGAGGATCTCCCTCGGAAGCACATTGAAGTGCAGCAATGCGTAGCGGCTTTTCATACCAATTCATTAAATCACTCCTTGTATAAATATATTTAGGTGAATATTAGAAATCTTTTATTTTTCTCAAAACGGGAAAATATTCCTTATGCATTAACTCTTGTAATTTCTCTTCTTGCCTATCAGAAAAATCACGCTCTTTTATAAGATGTTTTGCAGAAGTCCAGTAACCTGTAAAATAAGGAAGGTGAACATGAATCTTGAGAAGATCAGGGATAACAGATTTTAGTTTTTCTACTGTATAATCATAAATACATAGGTAGCCTACAGAATTACTAATATTAAATCCAGAAACAGTGTAACGTAGATAATTTAAGTCAAAAACATCTTGATGTTCAGCTCTGAGGATATAATCAGCGTAAGTATCTATAAATGGACAATATACAAAATAGTTATTAGAATAAGTAGTAGAAAGCCCGATAATAGGGGAAGGCTGGTGCACATAAAGAATTTTATTAGCTAAAAGTTTTCTCGTATTTTTCATTATCCAATATGCTTCTTCTATATTTTGAGGAACTCCATCGAAATATAATCCATCAAAAGAATACTCTTTGAGTACACGCTTCATTTCATCTATAAATTCTTCCCAACGACAGGAAATACCCTCTCCTCCACCTATATAAGGGATTATTTTCATCTTATATTTATGAGCAAGTTGTATAGTTTCTAAAAGTTTTTCTTTGTTTAAAGGAATGTGTTTATAAGATGTCCATACTGCATCAGTATATGAATCTACAGCATTTTTTCTTTCTTTTATTTTACCACTTCTTAGGTATCTTCCTTTCCAAATAGAACTATGTAATACTAAAATATTCCCCCATTTACTCCATTTACTTATTTCCTCTTGAGAAGGATGAGGCTTTCGTACATAATCATAATGGACAATTTCATCCTTAATAGACTTTGAATAATCATACTTTCGAGGAGGAAATATAGAGGTAAGGAGTTTATCTCCATTTTTAAGGAGAACGGTAACTTTCCATCCTTCTTTGGAAAAATTTTCTCCTGATGAAACTGGACAAGAAGAAAGAGTATATCCTCCCACTCCACCATATTCATCAATATAAATAAAATTACTATCTACAAAAGCACTATAATCAGGAATAAAATTTCCTTTATATGTAATCTTAAGGGGTCGGGAAGATTCGATAGTAAGAAGCGAATCACTATTTACTCTTATTATACATCTTCCTTCAATAGGGGGAAATGTCTTGTAAAAAATTACTTTTTCCTCATCTTTATATTCCATAAGTAAATATTTTAAGGAAGTTGAAAGGTTAAGCGTGCAAGAAACTCGCTCTTTACCCAGTCTTTGGGAACAAATTATTTTACCTTTAGAAATTTTAGGAATTAAGAATTCTGCACCCGTAGTAATAATTTTAATTTTCTCTGAATCCTGGTAAACCTCTTCAATTTTCATATTAAACATTTTGCCTCCTTTGGTCAAATATTATCAAATAAATAATTTCTTCTTTTTTATACACTCTTCATCTAAGATAGGAGGAAAGGTAAATAAAATCCTTTCCTCCTATCTATTCCTTTAATGAATTATCCGCATAACTCTACTTTTTAAAAAAAAGTTGAGATGGAAAACCAGTAGGAATATCAACACTGAGTCTTATCTTCACACTCGGCACATTTCCAAGATTATTCTTAGCTATATGGAATCTACCCTGGTCAGGCTCACGTACAATACCTATCATCCACAAATTCTTTGCATGAATTGCTAATGCTTCCTTTTGTAATTCAATTCTTTTTTCTAAAGAAATTTCTCTGGGAACTTCTTTATAAATTTCTATTAAGCGCTTAACATCCGCAGGAGGCTCTTCTCCAGATTTACCACCTGAAGAGAACCAAAGACCCCACATTGGTGCCCAGTAAGAAGACGGAGAAGTAGGAAAAACCTCCGGTCTTGTTAGCGGTGGAGCACCAGCAAATCCCATATTTCCAAGGTAAGATGCTACATCATATTTACATGCTTGTACCTGTGTAACCCAAAGCTCCCTACCTGTAGGTTTAACTACTGCCTCTATTCCTATCTTTTTCCAATATTCTTTTATGAGTTCCATTTCTGGAACATCTGTAGAAAGTCGTGTAAATACGCTATTCACAATCCTTAATCGTTTACCATCTGGTTGGAGTCGATACTCATGGTTTTTATCCCATTTTAATCCTATCTCATCTAAAAGTTTGTTAGCCTTTTCTGGATCATATTCAATATAGTAATTACAAAATCTCTCTTCATACCATGGTGTTCCCGGACCGGGACCTGGTTGAGCAGGAGTAGCTACACCTTTAAAAAGTAATTGATTTATCTCTTCTCTATTTATAGCTATTGATAAAGCTATACGAAAACGTTTATCCCGAAAGAGTTTGCGTAGCACAGGATCTTCATGGAAGAAATTAAAATAGACAGGATTAAGGTTTGAGGCAACATTAAGACTTAAAAACACTCGATAATCACCTTTTTCTCGGTTTTGCATTACAATTGGATAATTATCTACGCCCGTAAGTCTTCTGGCATAAAAGTCTACATCACCAGCAATGCATTTAAGTACAATAGTTTCAAGATCTGACATCAAAGTCCTTTCAATCTTATCGATATAAGGGAGTTGATTTCCTTCGGTATCCACTTTATAGTAATAAGGATTTCGCGTCCACCTTTGAACAGGAACATCTATCCTATCAAGGGGATACCAGGCCATTATTACCGGAAGCTCAGGATTATCGCACTGTGTATTTTTAGCGGAAAATAAATCTACCCAATAAGTAAAACCTTCTTTTTTCATCTCTTTTTCTATTTTGTCCATTGAGGTGTAGTTAGGATGAAATTTCTTTAGATAGTGTTCAGGAGCATATATTATGGGACCCCAATAACCGGCGAAGGTTTCAGGTAACATCCCATAAGGTTCAACAAAACTCAACTTAAAAGTATAATCATCAATCTTCTCTATTTTACCTGGTTCTCCACCACTCTTTAATTTACTGGTCACAGTAGGGGTAATTTTTTCATTAAGGAGTATATCATTCCAATAGAATACAAAATCATCAGCAGTAAATGGTGCTCCATCACTCCATTTCATTCCTTTCCGCAGGTAAAGAGTTATGCTTTTACCATCTTTGCTGAATTTCCAGTCTTTAATAACATTTGGTACAAGTTTAGTGAAATCCATTGTCCAGCAAATCAAAGGCTCATCTATTAGGGGAAGCATACCACCACGATCTATTGATCCCATATGTACTCTCCGCCATACTCCTCCATATTGCCCAATTTCTTCTACTGGTTTTACTACTAAAGGTTCTTCGGGAAGTCTTTCTTCTACGGGTGGAAGTTCTCCAGCAGCAATCTTGGTTCTCAGCATAGGAGCTTCCTTATACTCCATTGCTAAAGCTAAATCTATAGTTGCTAAACATATAGCCCCACTTAAAAATAATACCGCTAATTTTCTCATTATTTTTACCTCCTAATTTTTGATATAGATCATTTTTTTCTAAAAACTTTTAAGACCTGGTTTATTTTATATAGTGTCATACGGCACTATTTTTCTGTGGTAAACTCCTAAAAAAGAAATTAGTTTTTCAACCCTTCTCTTTAGAAAGCTTTCCTTTTTCCAAGATAGATTGGCCTATCTATCCTTCTCACCTCCCTTTCGGCCATTTATTCTATCTTTTCTCTTTTTATTCAAAAGAAAAATCCAACTTATATTTGGTTCAACTATAGTATTTTAAATCTCGGAGAAATTTCTTTCTTCTTCATTTATCACCTTTTTTCCGACAAACATCAAATAAAAAAAATAGGCAACGAAAAAACATTACTTATTTAAGTTTACTTAGTGCCGAGAGGTCCTCATCTGTTAAAGCAGTGTAGGAAAAAAGAACAATTCCTTCTGCTCCCTCTTCCCTGGAGGCTTTTGCCTGCTCAATAAGAGCCTTTGTGCTGAGCGAAGAGCGAGAACTTTTTTTACCAAGCCCTTCCCATACAGAACAGGCTCCTCTAACCTGAGCTAAATGATTTCTTGTCCTTCGTTTAACCATTAATGTACTATTAGTATAGGTCATAGGGAATGCATAATCAATGAGTTTTCTTTCAGCCCAATCAGCCCAATCTTGCCCTTCGTAAATAATACATTCTGGATATTCCATAAAGACTGCTGCTGCAAGTTCCTGATTCCTACTCTTAGTTAATTTCGAAAGCTCCTCCACAAATTTAGTAATCCATTTTGCTCGCCATTCGATCCATTGAGCCCAGAATGGGTGCTTACGATTCAGGTAATGTGAGCTTTTCCCAATCTCCAGGGGATCTATTCCTGTCTCTTTTTTAAACCTTGAGCGACACCTCTCGCAAAAACAAACATCCTCTGAATTATAACGAATATAATCCATATGGATACCATCTACATCATAGTTGTCCATCACTTCCTTATAGAGACTTAGTTCGTATTCCTGCACCTCCTCACGAGCTGGACAGGCCCAGGGAGTAGGCTTTCCTTCTAAATTTATCATCCTTAAAGTTTGGTCTTTTTGAATAATTGTTGAGTTTTCATTCTCTTCAAAGACACACATCCAGGGATGAACTTTTATGCCGACATCCTTTGCTTTCTGGACTATTAGAGATAAGGGATCCCATTTCTGGAACTGAGGAGAGACTTTTTCAATCTTACTATGATAATTGACATAGCCATTGCCACTTTTCACTAAAGGGATAATCAAATCAAACCCTGCTTGAGCTAACCGATTTACCATTGGCTTTACAGAATCCGGACCATTTGCATAATCTGTCGATGGACTGGACCAAACACCCTTATAAAACTTAGCCATTTATATTATCCTCTCTTTACGCAACTTAAAAGTTGCGACTACCAAATTATACCTTCTCCGCATCTTTTGGGTAGTCGCAAGGCTCAGAGCCTGCGCTTAAATATTCAGTGAACCACGTGTCATTGCGAGGAGCAAAGCGACGAAGCAATCTTGGTTTTTGGAATTGGTTGACCTATTTGAGATTGCCACGCCCGCCTTCGGCAGGCTCGCAATGACAATAGTATATGTGCATAAGTAGAGTATTTACTTAAAAGTTGCGACTACCATTAATCTTTTATTCCCAAAAGCTTTAATTTTCCAGCAAAATGACAGACTACATAATGGGGATGTTCTTCATCACCAGCAATATTTACAAGGGGAGGCTCTTTATCTTTACAAATATCTTGGGCATACTTGCAGCGAGGATGAAAATAGCAACCTGAGGGAGGATTAGCAGGATCAGCTATATCACCTTTTAAGATTATCCTTTTTTTCTTGTATTTAGGATCTGGTTTGGGAACAGCTGAAAGAAGGGCTTCGGTATAAGGATGTTTGGGATTAGAAAATAACTCTTCTGTATCAGCTAACTCTACCATTTTGCCTACATACATTACCGCTACCCTGGTGCTAACATACTCAACCACAGCTAAGTTATGAGCAATAAAAAGATAGGTTAGGTTAAACTCATCCTGCAGTTCCCCTAAAAGATTTAATATCTGTGCCTGCACAGAAACATCCAGGGCAGAAACAGGTTCATCAGCTACAATAAATTTTGGTTGTAAGGCAAGGGCTCGAGCAATGGCTACACGCTGTCTTTGACCACCACTAAAGGCATGGGGATATCTACGCATATACTCGGAATCAAGTCGGACCATTTTTAAAAGATTAGCTACCCTTTCCTCAAGCTCTCTTCTTTTGGTAACTACTTTATGAATGATAAAAGGTTCACCCACTATTTCCAATATAGTCATTCGGGGATTGAGTGAGGAATAAGGATCTTGAAAGACCATAGCCATATTTTTTCTTATTTCCTTAAGCTTATCCTTATCAAGATCCATCATATTAACCGGCTTATCTTTGCTATTCATCTTAAAATAAATCTTTCCAGAGGTAGGTTCAATAGCTCTTAAGACACATCTACCGGTAGTAGTCTTACCACAACCACTCTCTCCCACTAAAGCTAATGTTTCCCCTTCTTTAATAAAAAAATTAACTTTATCTACAGCTTTAACTATCCCCACTACCTTCTTCGTAAAACCTTTTGTCCGCAGAAAGTACTTTTGTAAATCTTCTACCCTGAGTAAAACATTTTCATTATCCATAATAACTTACCTTTTATATAAAAAACAACTTACTTGATGATTTTTTCCTACCTCTATAAAAGGAGGCTCCTTCTTATCACATACTCCCGGGATAAAATGAGGACAGCGAGGATGGAATAGACATCCTGAAGATATTTCATAAGGACTGGGAACAGAACCAGAAATAGGTTCTATTCTCTGCCGGGAACCTTTACCCAGCTTAGGGATGGAAGCTAAAAGCCCTTTTGTATAAGGATGTTTGGGATTATAAAATAACTCATCTACCGAAGCATATTCTACATCTTTTCCTAAATACATTATGAGTACCTTGTCGGCAAGCTCGGCAATAACTGCTAAATCATGAGTAATGATGATGAGGGCCATATTTAATTCTTTCTGAAGCTCTTTTATTAATTCTAATACTTGAGCCTGAATGGTTACATCAACTGCAGTGGTAGGTTCATCGGCAATTAATAAACTTGGTTGACAGGATAGGGCCATAGCTACCATTGCACGTTGGCGCATCCCCCCACTTAAATTAAAAGGATAAGCATCTATCATTTGGGTAGGTTTAGGCATACTTACTTTCTTTAAAAGTTCTACGGCCTTATCTTTAGCTTCCTTATGAGAGACATTTTGATGAAGCATAATTACTTCCATTATTTGGTTACCTATGGTATGAACAGGAGAAAAAGAAGTCATCGGTTCTTGAAAAATCATAGAGATTTCCTTCCCCCTTATATTCCTTATCTCTTTTCCCTATGGATTAAGCTTTACTAAATCCACAAATCCTTTATTTAAGTTAAAGAGTATCTTCCCTTTTACTATACGTCCATTCTTGGGAACAATCCTAAGAATAGATTGAGCAGTAACACTTTTCCCACAGCCACTTTCTCCAGCTATTCCCAGAGTTTCCCTTCTTTTAATATCAAAGTCCACTCCGTCAACAGCTTTAAGTGTTCCTTCCCGGGAAAAAAAGTAAGTACCTAAATCTTCAACTTTTAGTAAAAGATTATTATCCTGCAACTCTACTTCTCCTTCTAAACGTTAGCATAAGGATCAGCGGCATCTCTGAGGCCATCTCCCACAAAATTAAAGGCTAAAATAGTGATAATAACAAATAACCCCGGAATCAGTAGCCAGGGACTACTTGCCAGTACCCTTATCGCCTGGGATTCGGACAAAAGAACACCCCAGCTAATAGCCGGAGGCTGAAGCCCCAGGCCGATAAAACTCAAAGCGGTCTCTCCCAAGATCATTCCGGGAATCGAGAGTGTTAAAGAAGCGATAATGTAGCTATAAAAGGATGGAAGAAGATGCTTAAAGATAATACGAGCCTCACTGGCTCCGTGCAGTTGTGCTGCCAGAACAAAATCTTCTTCCCGCACTGACATAAACTTTCCTCTGACTACCCGGGCCAGGCCCGTCCAACTTACTAAAG
>JAUWJM010000150.1 GCA_030607715.1 Candidatus Aerophobota bacterium | reverse complement strand
GCAGGATTTCCCTGCCCGACTTACAGCATTGCTGGAAAACGAAAAGGATTTGACGAACCTCAGGGAGTTGTGTTCTTCGAAATATGCAGGATTGCGGAAGTTAAGAAACCTCGTTTACTTCTGCTTGAAAATGTCAAAGGGTTACTCAATCACAAAGGCGGGGAAACTTTCGCTGTTATCCTCAATTCGCTTTCAGAATTGGGGTATGACTGTGAATGGGAAGTGCTTAACAGCAAGAATTTCGGAGTCCCGCAGAACCGGGAAAGAGTGTTCATTGTTGGACATCTTAGAGGAGAGGGTGGACAAAAAGTATTTCCTATCGGAGAAGCAGACTCAATATATCCAGAGACAGATGAACAAATCATCCACACCATTGACAGCAATTATCACAAAGGGTGGTTAGATAATCAACAAAGAACGATGGTCTACGATGTTTATAACAAAAGTCTGAGAAAAAAGCAAAACTTGACCGGTACATTAAAGGGTGAGGGCGTAGCTAACACATCTTTGGGAACTGCCCTTATTTTGAAGGATGGAAGAGATAACCGGAGTTGTTTGAGAGGAGGGCGAACTCTTGAGATTGGTATTGAAGGAAAAAGTATTAGACGTCTAACTCCTACTGAATGTGAAAGATTACAGGGTTTTCCTGATGGGTGGACAGAAGGAATAAGTGACACGCAACGATATAAATGCTTAGGTAATGCGGTAACCATAAATGTTATTAAAGAGATCGGAAATAGGTTAAATTAATGATTAATACCATAATTTTAGGACACGCTTTAAATATCTTGCCACAACTGCCAGCGGAATCGGTCAGTTGTTGTGTATGCTCTCCTCCCTACTGGGGACTTCGGGATTATGGTGTTGAGCCGGTTATATGGGATGAAAAAGAATGTGAACACGATTTTTTAATATATTCGCAAAGCCCGATAAAACATAAGCCAGGCGAAACTAACCCCGGCAAAGAAGCATGGTATAAGGATAAGGGTGGTATTGGAAATCCTGATATAAGTTGCAAGCATGAATTTGATGAATATGATTCAAAATTATTACACGAAAATAGGCAGAATTTAGATGGTGGCACGTTAGGCAATCCAAAATATAGGAAAAATTTACATGGCTTTGGTAATGCAAAAGCGGGTTTCTGCGCTAAATGTGGGGCGTGGCGTGGTAGCCTGGGCCTCGAGCCTACCTTTGAATTATATATAAAGCATCTATGCGATATTTTTGATGAGGTTAAACGAGTATTAAGGAAAGACGGGACCTGTTTCGTAAATATAGGTGATAGCTACGGTGGTAGCGGAAATGCCTCTGGACATACTAAGGACACAAAAAACTTAGGTTATAAGACATCAGAAATGGGAGCAACCCAAGGGAATCAGAGAATTACTAGACAGTATGCCAAGTGTTTATTAGATATCCCTTATAGATTTTCAATAGAGATGACTAATCGAGGCTGGTTTAAAAGAAATACAATAATATGGCACAAAAAAAATTGTATGCCTTCAAGTGCTAAAGATAGGTTTACGGTAGATTTTGAGTATGTATATTTCTTCACTAAAAGCAATAAAGCCCTATTTTGGACTAACGAAAAAACTTTAGAGTGTGTAAGCAAAAGCCCACCGGGAACGAAAGGGATAGAAGGTAAAGATTGGGAATGGAGACCTTGCCCGGCCTGCTCTAATAAAAACTATTTTAATTATAGGACCCGATATGTTATAAGAAAAGAAAAGGACTGTCCACAGTTTAGGGCAAGTGATGAGGAAAAGGAAAATATAAAAAAGAAAATATGTCCAAGATGTAAAGGTTTAAAAAAGATAAAATATTCATTCTGGACTGGCCATGATTATTGGTTTGAACAACAGTTTGAGGAACATTTAAGTCCTATTACAAATAAAATAGTTGGAAGGAAAGGTGAATATACACAACAAAGTCGGGGAGACCCAGAAGGAAAACATGCTTATGGATTGCAAGGTCGCAACAAACGAGCAGTCTGGACTATCCCAACTCAACCATTTCCAGAAGCACATTTTGCAGTATATCCTGAAAAGCTGATAGAGCCAATGATAAAGGCAGGGTGTCCGAGATATGTTTGTAAGAAATGCGGTAAGGCAAGAGTGAAGATATACGAAGATACTGGGAATATGATAGGGATGGGTGGTTACGGAAGCAAAACAGCTACTCATATAAAAGTAAGTCCAACATCTTCATTATTAACAAAAAAAGTAAAAGAAAAAAAATGTACTAGCTATACCGATTGTGGTTGCAATTCAGGTTGGGAAAGTGGAATAACTCTCGATCCATTTATGGGAGCCGGGACTACTGCGTTGGTAGCCTTAAAACAAAGAAAGAGATTTATAGGCATTGAAATAAAAAAAGAATATATAGATATGTCTGATAAAAGGATAGCTAAAGTCCAACAGGAGATATTTTAATGAAGTGGCCAGAGGAATATATAAATCAAATAATATGCGGTGATTGCCTTGAAGTGATGAAGGGAATGCCTGATAATTCCATAGATACTATAATAACAGATCCGCCTTATGGATTATCTTTCATGGGTAAGAAATGGGATTACAAAGTCCCTTCTATTAAAATATGGCAGGAATGTTTAAGGGTATTAAAGCCTGGCGGAACTGCCTTAATATTTGCAGGTAGCAGAACACAACATAGAATGGCAGTTAATGTTGAGGATGCAGGGTTTATCTTAAAAGACTGTATTATGTGGCTTTACGGGAGTGGGTTCCCGAAGGCAAGTGACATTTCGAAAAATATAGATAAGATAGCGGGGAAAGAAAGAAAGATAATCGGAACAAAACAACATCAATATCCAGATTCTCCTCATTTAGGAACTTATAAAAAAGTTAATATTAGTTCGGATGGTATCTTTCAAAGTGAAAATAAAAATACAAATTTATCAGCTATACCAATCACCGCACCTGCAACCCCCGAAGCCACCCTCTGGAACGGCTGGAAATCTTTTGGGCTAAAACCTGCCTATGAACCAATCTTATGCTGTATGAAACCCAACGAAGGAAGCTATGCCAACAATGCTTTGAAGTGGGGGGTGGCTGGGCTGAATATAAAAGAGAGTAGAATACCCTATAAAATAGAGGATGCTAAAAATCGTTTAAGTAGGGATGGAAAAGACAAAGCAAGAAAAAATATAACTAAAGGATTTTTAGGTTTTGCAACTGCAGAAGAAACTCATACCAATATAGAAGCTGGTCGCTACCCTGCAAATGTAATATTGGATGATTCACCAGAAGTAATGAATGAATTTGAGAAACATAAAACAAGTGGGAATAGTTATAGACCTACAGGGTCACGTGGCAAAGGTATAATAAATGGCGATATACCATTTAATAAAGGGCTAAAAAGAAAAGGGGCTATTTTGGGATACGATGATTCTGGCTCTCCTTCCCGCTTTTTCTATTGTGCTAAAGCCAGTAAGGTCGAAAGGAATAGAGGTTGTGAAGAGTTGGAAGAAAAATATAATGATGATAGTAGAAAAGATAAAAATGCAATAAGCTGCAATAATCCCCGCAATAGCAATAGAAGTGGAACACCTAAGAAAAATTCTCATCCCACCGTTAAACCATTAGCATTAATGAAATATCTTTGTACCCTAACCAAGACCCCGACAGGTGGCATAGTGCTTGATCCGTTTTGTGGAAGTGGAACGACCTTAATGGCATGTAAGGAATTAAAGAGACATTATGTAGGAATAGATGACATCCACGAATATTGCGAGATAGCAAGAAGAAGAGTTAATGCCACTCCAGAACTATTATTTTAAGAGGGTTAGAAAAGACTCAAAAAATAGCTAAAAATAAATTAAGGCCGAAAGGTGGTGGCCTGTAACCCCTGTTATATAAGGCTTTCAGGGAGTAGAAAACGAAATTAGTTCTAATACTCGAAAAAAGGTCAAAAATATAGTTAGAAGCCATATTTGAGGGTTTTTTGCAAGGTGGATCATAGCAAAGAATTTTTTTTCACTATGCCAATTTTTGGGGTAAAAATGAAAACAAAATTTTTGGAATTATAAAAGTTTTTTTTCGAAGAAAATTAAAAACTAAATTTCAAAAAAATGAAAATATATTTTTGCCGAAAAAATAAAAGTAAATTTTTAAAATTATAAAAAGAATTTTTTGATGAAAAATAAAAAGCAAAATCGAAAAAAAATAAAACTATGAAATATAAAAATTAT
>JAUWJM010000126.1 GCA_030607715.1 Candidatus Aerophobota bacterium | reverse complement strand
GCTCTTGATAGTCCTCACTCTCGCCAGGAATAAGAAACTTAACTATTTCTAAAACATCATCTACATTAACATTTTCACCAACGGCTGGCCAAGGAACTTTTGCTTGCCCGGTTTCGTAGCGAAAATCTGATTTGACTTTTCTTGTTTCTTGCATATAATTTTCTCCTTTCTTTACGCAACCTGAAGGTTGCGGCTACCATCTTGAGATTGCTTCGGCTGCGCCTCGCAATGACAATGAGTAAACGCAGTTATTTTCCTTTCTTTACGCAGGCTAAAGCCTGCGACTACCATATTATTGTGAAAGACCTTGTGTCTTTTTTGGGAAATTTATCTATTATTAAATTTCTATAATTAATTATAGAACAAGAAACGGCTTTGTCCATAGAAAATCTTGCTAAACTTCTGGACAAAATTGCGATTGCATAAATATTATCCAGATGATGAGCTTAAGGTGATGGAGAGAGGGTAAGAATTAATTCAGGATAGTTTTTCTCGATATTCAGTAGGAGAGACACCGACTGTCTTTTTAAATAATCGGCTGAAATAATTAGGGTCATTATACCCTACAGAGTGGCAAATCTTTTTAACACTCCAGCCTCTTTTCTGTAATAGTTCTTCAGCCTTTTCTATTCTCACCTTGAGAATATATTGACTAAAAGTATAGCCGATGTTTTTCTTAAACAAATGGCAAAGATAATAAGGATTTGCATAAACACTCTTAGCTACATCTTTCAAATTAAGAGGATGGTTAAAATTGGCTTCTATAAAATGTTTTACCTCTTTAACTACTCTTTGACTGTAATTTAAATTTTTCTCAAGAGTGTCTTCTATACGAAAAAGTGGCATAGCTTCTCTTAATCTTTTTCGTAGTTCCTCTTTGCGATTTATCTCTACAATTAATTTTTGCTGTTGTTTAATTAACTTCTCCTGTAATAAAAGGATATTTTCCCGTTCAATTATATAAGAACCAATGAAACTAAGTAATTTTACCGCCATTTCCAATTTCTCTTTAGAAAAAACCTTAATTTGAAAATAAGCTTCCTTCAGCTTTTCTAAATCTAAGTTCAGACTTTTTACTCTTTGCTTAATTTGATTGAATCCTTCCTCGGTAGGATCTTCAACTAATAACTGGCCTGTTAAAATAGCTCCTATTACTTCTCCCTTGATTATCAAAGGTATAGCTACATCTATTAATCCGGCATGACATTGATAGATACAATATGAGTTTTTCTGTATCGCTTTCCAGACTCCTTTTTTATCAGAAGCATAACATCTATGTTTGCCTGAAGGGGTAGATTGAATAATTTTACAAAATAGGGCTCGCTCTTCTGAAGGGAAAAAATGAAACTCACCTTTCTCTCGGAGTTCAGAAAAAGAAATAGTCATCCCTGTAGTTTTATAAAATATACTCTGTACCCCTTTTAGAATACCAATATTAGCTATTTGTTTTAATTCAATATCCATTTTCTCCCTTAATCATTGCCGGGTATTGTCAATTTTTATCTTTATTGGCAGCCGCAAGGCTTTAAAACCTGCGTTTGCATGCAATAGATTTACATTTTCTCTTTGCGCAAACTAAAGTTTGCGACTACCAATTCACAACTACTAAACTACAATTATCTCTTTTACGCAACCTGAAGGTTGCGGCTACCAGGTCTTATCTTCCACATTTTTCAGCATCAACTCATCACCTGAAAGTATCGACGGTAGAGAAGATTTACAGGAAATACCGCGAGGCCCCCGATTAAAGCGGTGAGAAACTGTGTCATTCCCATTGCTTTTAAGAACACAGAAGGAACTACTGAAGATTCTACTAACAAAAATGCCATTCCAAAAAGAAAACCAGCTTTAAGAATCGCCGCTACCGGGAGAGAAATAAAATAGTTTACCCTCTTGACAGCATAAAGCCACTTGAATATCAATACTAATATGCTATTTCCAATCCATATAAATGGCACAAGATACATAAGAAACACCGTAAATGGACCGAATAAGTATCCACCTGCTAGGGCAGAAACACTCGGAAGCACCACAAGAGGTATAATTTTTTTCCATCCTTTGACATTTATTCCTGCCATTATAAGCACAAAGTTTACCGCCGACCCCACTAATAGCTGGGGATGTCGTAGTAAAAGGGGTATCAATACAGCCACTGCTGAAAGAATTGAGAATTCTATAATATCCACTACCTTAGATGTTTCATACACTTTCCGATTTACGAGATTATTGAGAGGAACACTTATACTTGTCATTGTCCTATCTCCTTTTTAAATTTTCTCTTTTTTACGCAACTTAAAAGTTGCGGCTACCAACCTACAGATACCATGTTTCCTTGTAGTAGTCGCAAGGCTCAGAGCCTGCGCTTTATATACGCAACTTAAATCAATAAACTTCCCTCTTAGCATATTGAGTATGCAAAAGATGATGTGCCTTCTCACTAAGAGGCTTTTCCAGATAATCTTCGTACAACTTTTTGATATAGGGATTCTCATGCGACTTTCGATAAGTAAGAACTTTATCCTCTTCATACAAACCCTTACCTCGCTCTTCCCTTGTCTTCATATCACTTCCATAAGGTTGTCCTCCTCCACCGACACAACCTCCGGGACAGGCCATAATCTCAATAAAGTGATACTCTGCTATTCCCTTTTCCTTTTGTTCCCTTACTTTATCTAAAACCTGGCGGGCATTTCCCAGTCCATGAGCTACAGCTACCTTTATCTTAGTTCCATTAATTTCTATCTCAGCTTCTTTTATTCCTTCCATTCCTCTTACCATAATAAAATCAACCTCTTCCAAAGTCTTACCGGTAGCGAATTCATAACCAGTCCTCAGAGCAGCTTCCATTACTCCACCAGTAGCTCCAAAAATAGTTCCTGCTCCCGTATATTCACCCAAAATAGGATTTGCTTTCTCTTCTAAAAGAGATTTAAAATCTATTCCCGATTCCTTAATCATTTGAGCAAGTTCCCGGGTAGTAAGAACATAGTCTACATCCGGGTAACCACTATCCCTCATCTCTGGACGCTGAGCCTCAAATTTTTTCGCCGTGCAGGGCATTACCGAAACAGAGGTAATCTTAGAGGAATCGATCCCTGTTTTTCGAGCATAATAAGTCTTTGCCATAGCTCCAAACATCTGCTGAGGGGATTTACAGGAGGAGACATTTTCTATTAAATCAGGGTAAAAAGTCTCCATAAACTTTATCCATGCAGGACAGCAAGAGGTAAACATAGGAAATGGCCCTCCTTTTTTTACTCTCTCTAATAGTTCACTGGCTTCTTCCATTATAGTTAAATCAGCAGCAAAATTAGTGTCAAATACAGCATCAAATCCCAATCTCCTCAATACAGCGTGCATTTTACCCGAAACTACCTCTCCAGGAGCCATTCCAAACTCTTCACCCAAGGAGACTCTAATTGCTGGTGCTTCCTGGACTACCACATATTTTTCCGGATCAGATAATGCTTTCCAGACTCCTGAAAGTTGCTCACTTTCATAAATTGCCCCTACAGGGCAATAATTAATACACTGACCGCAATTTGTGCATACACTATCGCCTAATCCTCTTTCAAAAGGAAGCCCTATTACAGTATCTATTCCCCTTTTGGTAAAATCTATAGCTACCACTGTTTGAACTTGCTGACAAACCTCTACGCACCTTCCACAGAGAATACATTTATTAGGATCCCTTACAATGGAAGGACTGGAAGTATCCTGGGGTAAATCCTTTTCTATTCTTCCAAATCTTGTTTCTCTAAGACCCAGGTCTTCAGCTAATTTTTGGAGCTCACAATTACCATTTTTACGACAGATAAGACAATCTGCAGGATGGGAAGAGAGAAGAAGTTCTACCACTAATTTTCTAGCATCTCTTACTTCCGCAGTCTGCGTCCGAACTATCCAACCATTTCCTACGGGAGTACAGCAAGCCCTTTTAAGAGCGGGCATACCTTCCACCTTCACTACACATACCCCACAGGCTCCTGTTGCCTCTAGATCTGGGTGATAACAAAGGGTAGGAATATTTATTCCTACTTTTTCCGCAGCTTTTAAAATAGTAGTACCTTCTTCTACCGAAACCTTACATCCATCAATAGTTAAATTAGCCATTTTAGCCATTTTGTCTCCTTTTTAATTCCTCAGTCTAAATTACAGATTGCAAACCCCTGCAGGGCATCTTTTATTTAGAATATGTTCCCTTATTTCATCCTCAAAGTATTTAAAAGCACTCGACAAAGGAAGAAGCACTGACTGTCCAAGAGGACAGAAAGAAGCATTATTCATCATCCCAGCTAATTCTAACATTAATTTAAAATATTCTTTTTTACCTCTTCCCATAGATATCTCGCTAATTAATTGATAAAGCTTATCCGTTCCTATCCTACAGGGAGAGCATTTTCCACAGGATTCATACCGGAAAAAATTTAATATACATTTAAGTATATCTATAATACAGGTGGAGGTATCCATTACTAAAATAGCTCCTGAACCAAGAACAGCCTTATATGATTTTAAATTAGCATAATCCATCTTCACATCCAGCATATCTTTTCCTAAGAAACAACCGGCCGCTCCACCAACAAGAGCAGATTTGAATTCCTTACCGTCTTTCATTCCCCCTCCAAAGTCAAAAATAACTTTCCTTAAAGTAATTCCCGTCTCAACTTCAATTACTCCTTGATTCATTATATGACCAAGCAGGGTATAAACCTTGGTTCCCGGAGTTTCCTTTGTTCCCAGTGAACGAAACCAATCTGTCCCTTGATTAATAATAGAAGGAATATTTGCCAATGTCTCTACATTATTAACTACCGTGGGCTTACCCCACAATCCATAAGTTCCTGGATAAGGTGGTTTATTTCTCGGTTCCCCCCTTTTGCCTTCCATAGATTCAATTAAAGCTGTTTCTTCTCCGCAAATATAAGCTCCTGCTCCTTTCCTCATCTCAATTTCAAAGGAAAAATCTGTTTCCAGAATAT
>JAUWJM010000176.1 GCA_030607715.1 Candidatus Aerophobota bacterium | reverse complement strand
GTTCTATAACTCTAAACTTGTAGCATTTGTCTGTAATATAGGCCATATGACTGAGGTGGGAGGAAAAGTACCTGGTGGATTCCCTGGGGATGCCACAGAGGTTTTTCAAGAAGGTCTGCGCTTTCCCCCTGTTAAAATAGTTAAGGAAGGACAGGATGTAGAGGATATTTGGAATATAATATTGGCTAATGTGAGAACTCCAAGAAATGCTTATGGAGATATTAGAGCTATGATAGGTTCCTTGGAAATAGGTGTAAGGCGAATCAAAGAACTCATAGGTAAATATGGACTTCCCTTTTTCATGGAAGTGAAAGAGGCTATAAAGAATTATTCAGAGAAGAGAATGAGAGAAGAAATCAAAGAGATACCGGATGGAGTTTATGAATTCGAGGATTATGTGACAGACAACGATGGTATTGTAGATAAACCCTCTAAAATGAAGGTAAAGATTACTATTCAGAATGATAATATGGTGGTAGATTATACAGGTTCTGATAAACAAGCAAAAGGGCCTGTCAATTGTACATATGGAGTAACTGCTTCTGCTACTTACAACGCGTTACTTCATTTAACAGCTCATGATATACCATCCAACGCTGGATGCTATCGTCCCGTCAAAATCATTGCTCCTCCAGGAACCATAGTAAACGTGGAGTATCCGGGAGCGAGTGTAGGTGGAAACTCGGAGATTCATCCTCATATAGTAATGCTTCTATATGGGGCTTTATCTCGGGTCATTCCTGACCGGGTGTCGGCTTCTGATGGAGGCACATCTGCTTTGCTCGCTTACGGGGGAGTGCACCCGGAGACCGGGGAAATATACGCAAACCTTACTAATGAAGGTTGTGGCTGGGGAGGAAGAGCATCCAAAGACGGAAACAATGTATTAAATGTTCCTAATGGTAACTCTGTTTTACAGCCTGTAGAGGTGTTGGAGACAAAGTATCCTTTAATATTTGAGAAAGTAGCTTTACACGAAGGCTCTGGAGGAGCAGGAAAGTATCGAGGGGGATTGGGTAGTATTAGGCAATTCAGAGTAAACGCAGATGAGATAATAACATCCGCCTTTATAGAAAGAGAAAAGCAAGATCCTTGGGGTCTTTTTGGAGGAAAACCGGGTAAAAAGGCAACTATACTTATTAGAAAAGCTGGGGAAGATAGATTTCGTACGTTCAAGGATGTTTATCATCTGACTTGCAATGGAAAATTTTCCAATGTAGTTGTTACGAAAGGAGACAGTATAAGTATAATTACATCTGGGGGTGGTGGATATGGCAATCCTTTGGAGCGTGATTTTGAACTTATTAAAAGAGATGTTCGTGAGGGTTTTATTTCTAAAGATCAGGCAAGTGAGGAATATCAAGTGGTTTTTAAGCCTAATAGTTTTGAAATAGATGTTGAGGCAACTAAAAAGAAAAGGTTGAAAGGGTAAAATAAATGAGCAATAAAGAAATTACTCACCAGGTAGCTTATGAGAGCATGTTACAAGGTTATCATAGCTCGGAGGCTGTTCTTAGAGGCATGGAGAAATTCTTAGGGATTAAGATGAGTTTAACCCGAATAGGAACTGGATTTGGTGGTGGAATAGGAGGCACTGGCTTAGTCTGCGGAGCGATAAGCGCTGGGGTGATTATTATAGGTATAAAGTATGGAAGAGACGATCTTAAAGATGAGAGCGATCAAATTACCTGGAGTTTAATTCAAGATTTTATTCAGCAATTTAAAGAAAAATGGGGAGGTGTGTCTTGTTATGAGCTTACTAATTGCAATCTTACCACACCCAAGGGTATAAAACAATATATAAAATTGGGAATTGACAAAAAATGTCAAAAAATAGTGGACTACGTAATTTCTACGCTAATAACTATTATAACTAATTTTGAAGGAGATCAAAATTGAGATTAGCTAATAAAGTAGCTATTGTGACAGGAGGGAGTCGTGGTATCGGATTAGGTATAGCTGAAATTTTCGCAAGAGAAGGAGCAACTGTAGTGATAGTAAACCGAACTGCTGAAACAGGAAAAGCGGCAGCTGAAAAGATTACTAATTCGGGGGGCAGTACGGTTTCTATCCCTGTCGATGTATCTAAAATAAAGGAAGTTGAAAAAATGGTTCGTGCAGTTATTGAACGATACAAAAAAATAGATATTTTGTGTAATAATGCAGGTATCGGACTTCTGCGTTCAGTAGTGGATTCGACTGAAGAAGAGTGGGATCGATTGATTGACACTAATTTAAAAGGAGTTTTTCTCTGTTCTAAGTATGTAATTCCAGAAATGATAAAAAATCACGGAGGGTCTATTATTAATACGGCCTCTGCTGCGAGTTACGTAGCTTTCCAAAATGATGCTGCTTATTGTGCGTCTAAAGGCGGACTGCTAATGTTAACTAAACAAATGGCATTGGATTACGCTCATTACAAAATCCGGGTTAATTGTATCTGCCCTGGGTTTATCATAACCTCAGAATTAGAACATTACCTAAATCAGCACGATGATCCTGAGGCTGCGCGCAAGGAGGTTGAAAGCTTGCATCCTATTGGTCGACTGGGAACTCCAGAAGACATTGCCTACGCAGCTTTATATCTTGCTTCAGATGAATCTTCCTTTGTTACAGGGACTTCCCTAGTAGTAGATGGAGGATTGTTAACTAAACCTTGAAAGAGAAGTATCCAATGAGAGAACAAAATACTTACACAGTCAGAGAGTCTTTCTTTCAGAAAAAAAGTTTTATAAAGTATGCAATGGTAATCCCCGCTCTGGGCATGATTTTTGGTCTATTGGTATATCCTTTACTTGTTTCAATTCGTATGAGTTTTGTGGAATGGACACCACTTTTACCAGGTAATCCTTTTGTTGGGATTGATAATTATGTCAGAGTATTAAGTTCACCTCGTTTCTGGAACG
>JAUWJM010000155.1 GCA_030607715.1 Candidatus Aerophobota bacterium | reverse complement strand
CTTTTCGCATTAGTTTCAGCTTAGCAACTTTACGAACAGAGGGAATTGTACCACTGGTTAATTCCTTATATAAATCTCTTAGATGCTCATCTAATTCTTCTATTGTTTCCCCCTGTGTCCAATAGTCTGGATACTCTTCCAGATACCCTACCCACATATTGTCATCCTTCCAATATATATATTTTATAGTTTCCATTGTCTTTCTTTTTTGATCATATTCTTAACTCTTTGATAATTCGTAAGTATTCAATGAAGCACGTATATCTAAGTATTGTTCCACCTTTTGTATTTGAAAAGGCGGAGATATTCTTTACTATTTCACTCATTTGAGATAAGGATGGCTTGAATTCTACTGTTTCTGATTCTCCTTTTCTGAGCAGTTCAACGATTTGACTCACCTGAGTCTCTCTCTTATTATTTGGTCTGTTTAGTTAATAGAGACAAGCCTTGTAGTCGCGTAGTCTGGTGACAATAGCTCTTAGCTCATGGCTCTTAGCAAATTCAAATTCAAGATAGCTCATGGCTCTTAGCTCTTAGCAAGTTCAAGTTCAAAGTCGCGTAGTCGGGTAGTCTTGTAGTCAAGATAGTCTAAACCTTAAGTCAAGAGAATCAAAAACCTTGTGTCAGTTTCTTTATGGTAATAGATGATTACTTTATCCATTTTTAGTTTTTAATTTTGTTCAATTGCCGTATCATTTCTTTTCTTGCCTCGTAACAGTTCAGTCACTAAGTCACCAAGGCACAAAGGAGTGATATAATCTGGTCTGTTTGGTGTGGGTTCAGTGAGTGAACTTTTTCTCCTTTGCCTTTTCTTTTACCTCCTCGGGGAGAAATTCAGCAAAGCGAGAAAGAAGCCTTGATGTAATGGTTAGTTTTTTTCTCAGGTCCCATAAATCGTCAAAGTGAATTTCCAGAGTTTTAGTGAATCTGCAGGGTTCCTGATTTAAGATATTATTCATCTGGTTAAAGAGACCATCAACATTTATGTAAAGGTCTTTATCCTTCAAATAACCTAATTTTCGAAGTTCATATCGCAGATGCCTTATGGACCATCTTTCATCTATGGTCTTCTGGATTATTTCTTTTACCCTCTTCCCATCTTGAAGTAGTTTATCACAGCGAGCAATAATACGGGCATGGGCTACAGTAAAGCCTTGCTTTTGCTTTAACTTTTTTATGGGCCACTTTCCTAAGTTAAAGATAAGTAAAAGCTCTGTAATATAGGATTTCTGAGCTCCCAGAAGGGAGGCAAGTTCCGTATTTTTGTAGTTGTAAACATTCTTAAGTTTTTTAATATAAAGTGCCTTTTCAATAGGAGAAAGAGAGCTCTGGAGAGTGTTGCGTAAAAGGGCAATTTCCTGAAGCTCACACTCGGTTGCATCTTCTATAATAAGAGCTGGAACTCTTTGTAATTTAAGGTCTCTGGCTACAGTGAAACGTTGAAAGCCATCTACTATTTCGTATTTAGCTCCTGGATGGGGAGATGTGTCATTAACAGGTGTAACAAGCAAAGGCTCTCTTATACCCTTTTCCTTTATGCTACGATAGAGCCTCTCGCCTGGATGCCTGGTTCTGGTTTTGAAGAGGGTGCAAGAAAGAAGATTGACCTTTAGATTTGTGGGGCCGCTCACACGCATTAACGCTAACTCCCTGGTACTAGGAGACTGGTGATAAAGTGGTTTTTCGTAGAGGTTTCATTTATGAAACCCGCTCTGCTTACGGGTCCGATAAATCGGACCACTACAATATTGGGGTTTTTCACCAGTCTCCTGAGTCTTGGGTATTGGGTGTTGGGTAACCCCTCCAATCCCTAAGACCCAGTATCTAAGACCTAATATTTCTCCTGTCCAAGGGGGCTTTTCCGTAAACTACCAGCCATAGAAAAGAGTTTGGATTGTTTGATTTGCTCAGGTTCACAAAGATCCAGAGTCTCACCATGTATAATCTTTTGAGGGTTCTGGGTGAAAAGTTTTGAAGCTTTTTCTTCTCCAATCCACTCTGATATAGTCTCTCGGCTTTGTTGCAGGAAAAATTGCCCTGGAGAATGGATATCGCTGGCTACTAAATGAACCAGGTTATGAGTGATTAGTTTCTCACAGGTTTTTCTTATTCTCCTTCCAAGATAGTTTAGGATGCTGGGCGAGGAGATTTGAATCAAAACTCCCTGCTTCACCAACTCATAGATTAAATTTGGTTCCTGAATAATCTTTATATTTCTCTCCGGATGTGCGATAATGGGTGTAATCCCCCTTAATTGAAGCTGGAAAAACACATCCTTAGTAAAAGGTGGTATCCACTTCATAGGAAAATCAAGAAGAAGGAACTTGCCCGTATCATTTATTGTAAGTGCGATTTTATCCTTTAGCTGTTTAATAATATCAGAGGAAAGATAGATTTCTGCACCAGGAACAACTTTTAGGTTTATCTTCTTTTGCTTTAATTTCTCTTTGAGCTTACCTGTAGCCAGGAGAATTTTCTCTCTATTATTATCATAAATGCCAGACATAATATGAGGAGTGCAGGCGATAGTAGTAATGCCTTCTTTTTGGGCAAACCTGCACATCTGTAAAGATTCCTCCCAGTTTTTGGCTCCATCATCAAGTCCTGGCAAGATGTGGGTATGAAGATCGAGGAGATGGTCTGTCTGGTCTGTTCGGTCTATTCGGTGCATTTAGTTTTCCTCATCGTGGGGATAATAGTAATAATAGTAGTTTCCGTAGCCTCTTCTTTCCAGCACTATCTTATTTAAAACTACTCCTAATATGTTTGCCTTTACTTTCTCTAAAGCTTCCTTAGTTCTCAGGGCCATCTCCTCTTCCACCTCACCTGCTCCCAGGAGAAGAAGTGTCCCTTCTATACTGGTAGAAAGCACAGGAGCATCGGTTAAAGTAATAGAAGGTGGAGTATCAAATATTACTTTATCGTAATCTTCGGCCAGCTTTGAAATTAACTCCTTCATCTTTAAGGAGCCTAAAAGCTCTGAAGGATTAGGTGGCAGAGGTCCGGTGGTGAAAACATCGAGCTTATTTAGTTTTTTAATATTTCTAACTACTGTTTGATAGCTTTCCCGGCCAGTTAAAACATTGGTTACACCCGGGTCACGTTTTAGATCAAATACCTTATGAATTCCAGGATTTCTAAAGTCTGCATCAACTAAAAGAGTTCTCTCTCCATTCAGGGCAAAAGTTATAGCAAGATTTGACGCAATACAGGTTTTCCCCTCCCTGGGGATACAGCTTGTCACTACCAGGGTTTTTATCTTCTTTTCCAGGTCAACAAATTGAAGATTTGTCCTTAAAATCCGAAAAGCCTCTGAGATACCTGACTTGGGCCTGGTTAAGGAGATGGTTTCCACTTTTTCTTGCTGTTTCTTTTTATTTTTAACTTTGGTTTTAACAGAAGATTTGCCCTGATCTTCTTTTTTCTTCTTTTTTCTTTTTCGCCCGTAGGAATAGTAATATCCGTATCGAGAGCCTGAACCAAGCTCAGGGATTACACCTAAAACAGGGAGATCTAAAAGGTCCTTGACCTCATCCTCTGTTTTAACAGTTTTATCCAGATATTCGGTGAAAAAGGCAAGACCAATACCACAGATTATCCCGGTTAGAAGGCCCAGCATGGCATTTAGCCTGGTTCTTGGTTTAACCGGCTTATCAGAGATAATGGCAGGGTCCACTACCTCCAGGCTACCTATCTCACTTGCTGATTGGATTTTAGCCTCACTTTGTTTTTTTAAGAGAAGAGTGTAAAGCTCCTCATTTACCCGGGCTCTTCTCTCCAATCGGGCAAGCTCTAATTCCTGCTGGGGAAGTTTATTAATCTCTTTTTGGTAATCATCAACCAGTTTCTTTAAAGCATCCTCTTTGGCGCTGAGAGCATTAAGGTCGGTCTCATAATTTACCAGTCGGGAGTAAAGGTTAGTATACACCGGGTTTATACTCTCGGTTCTCCCACTTATTATGGTTTCCACCTCATCTCGCAGTTGATTCTCAACCTCCTCAATCTTAGCTTTGGTCTGGATAACCTCAGGTGCATTTTTAGAGAACTGACGATTCAACTGAGCCAGTTCAATCTGGAGATTTGTTAGACGGGTTCTTAGCATTTGGACAAT
>JAUWJM010000169.1 GCA_030607715.1 Candidatus Aerophobota bacterium | reverse complement strand
TGGGAAATCAAGCACAGTTACCTGAATAAATGTAATCTTAGCTTCTACTTCCCTGAGGTCATCAAGGTCTTTATTTATTACATCCAGAACTATAACTTCTTTTCCTTCCTGGGCAAACTGATGCGTAAGCCAGGAACCTAATTGTCCATAACCTCCGGTGATTAAAACAGCCATTTATTCTTCTCCTTACCTTAAAATTAACTTCTCCTAATTATTATCCTCTTTCTTCTACTGAGTACCCCTGATATTTACTGATAAAGCTTTCCCATAGAAAGGGAAGATCATCTCCCTTAAACTCAACCATTTTATCGCCTATTCTCTTTACCCCAGGAATTTTCACTGCTTTTTCTGTTCCCACGGTCTCGAAGAATTCCACCCTTATAGTATATGGAGAAGAAACTACATAGGGCTTAAATTCCTCTATTTTCTTAACTGCGGATTTGGCCTTTTCCTTAATAATCTTTCTAGTTACTGAAAGAGGAAGGCAGAGAGCACTATGCTCATTTATGGCATATTTAACCACTGCCTTCTCAAAATCTGTAGGAAGCTCCTTTACTTCCTCCATAGCCTTGGAATCCCCACTTACCATAATTAGAGGGACTCTGTATGTCCCGGCAATAGCTGCCTCCATTCCAATTTCTCCTATTAAGATATCATTTAAGTATAGATTTTTCATTGAAAAATCATAGCTATGGGTAATTAATCCTCCTTTAATTCCAGCCATAGCATGGTAGCCAATCATCATCATCCCCTTGTAGGATTCATCCAGTTTTAATAAAGTATATATCTTTGCTGGTTTTCCTGTAATGACCTTTACTTGAGGATCAATCTTATACAAGAGAATATTTAACCCATGGTAGTGCATATCAAATACTAATATCTCTTTTGCTCCTGCCTCTATAGCTCCTTCTATAGCTGCGTTCACATCGGACATTAAGTATTCTCTCGCCCTCTGATAATCAGATCCTCCTGGAGTTGCCTGTTTATTAAAGTCAACTACTCCACTTATCCCTTCCATGTCAACCATGATGAAAATCTTCACCTTAACCTCCTTGTAATTTTTAAGGAATGAGAAGTATCTTGCACCCTTCACCCGAAATTGCTATCTTAAAAGCACTTTCAAAATCCTCCAATGGGAATTTATGAGTAAGTATGGGGTCAATATTGAGTTTCTCTTTTGAAAGAAGATCCTCAGCTATTTCCCATGTTCTCCATATCTCCCTTCCAAATAATCCAGTGATATTTGCTTCCTTAAGAACAATTTGGGGTGATACATCTATCTTTAAAAGCTCTTGAGGATGACCTATTATAAATAACTTTCCTCCAATTCTTAAGTAATTGAATGCTTCCTTTAAGGCCTTAGCGTTACCTGAGGCCTCAATTATTACTCCCGCCCCGTTTTCATTGGTTAAAGACAAAACTTTATCTATTACGGATTCTTTTTGAGGATTAATTATGTGAGTTGCTCCCATTCTTTTTGCTATATTTAACCTCTTTTCATTAATATCTATAGCAATAATCTTTTTAGCCCCTTTTATCCTGGAGATTCCAATGGCAAATTGCCCAATAGGCCCACATCCTATAACTACTACTGAATCTTTTTCTACTTCTCCTTTATATACCGCTCTCAGGGGAATCCCCATTGGCTCAAGGAGGCATCCCTTCTCGAAAGGAAAGCCCGCCGCTAACTTTCTGGTGGATATCTCAGGTATTACGCAATATTCAGCGAAACAGCCATTCACAGTATGTCCAAAAAGCTCCATGTTCTGACAAGTATGAGGACGGTTATGTCTACATTGCCAGCATTTTCCACAAGGAATGTGAGTCTCTGCTGCTACCTTATCCCCTACTTTTATCGTCTTAACTTCTTTTCCTACTTCTACCACTTCACCTGAGCACTCATGACCCGGGATGAAAGGTAGTGATTTCACAACATTTTTGCACCAGGGAGTCCATTTATACAATTTTATATCTGAGCCACATATAGCAGCAGCCTTTACCTTAACCAGAACTTCTTTCTCCCTGGGTTTAGGTATAGGAATATCCTTAAAATCAAATCCCAAAGCTTTTTTATTTTTAAAAATTGCCTTCAACTTTTTCCTCCTTTAAGTTATATGAACCTTCTAAAGCTTAAACAAAGTCATTTGAAATTCCAGACATAGGCCTCTGGCAGCAATTAAATTCAGAAATCCTAAGGCTCCTGTAATAACCCATAACAAATAACATAAAAAATACGGTAAGATTTGCCTCATAATTAATGGTATAGGAGTTCTTCCTTTAAGCTAGGTTTACACCGAAGGTGCGGGAGATTCTGAAGTCATAATTTCTTCCCAATCTTTTTCTTTCCATCCCTGGTGAACCTTACCGAGTTTATCTAACAATATATTGCGAGTTTCCTTATCTTTAACCAGGGGAGATCCCTTAAAATGTTTGATAAGATAGTCGAGTTTGTCCAGGCAGGTATTTTTGGCTTTTTTCTCTAATTTTAATATTCTACCTGATTCTCTTGAGCTTTCTTTTAATTTAGCTATTTTTTTCTCTAGAGGATGAATCCAACTTTTGGGCGGCTTTCCTGTATTAATAATTGCTTCTGTTTCCTTATGTTTTTCTCCTATATACTTGCCGGCAATTCTACCCATAAAAATAACAGCACCGCGAAGTAGCAAAACGAAAAGAGCAATAAAGGCTAAAAAAATAAGGAAAAGCTTTAGCATTTAGTTGGTTATTCCTTAAAGGCTATTCCTTGAAGGCTGAGCTCTTTAGCAAAATGGCAGGCCGCATAGTGACCAAGGCTAATTTCCTCTAATTTCGGGCTTTTCTTCCTGCAAAGCTCCTTAGCATACTTGCAGCGAGGATGAAAATAACAGCCAGAAGGAGGATTGGCTGGGTTGGCTACCTCACCAGGTAAGATAATTCGCTCCATTTTTAGGTGAGGATCAACCTTAGGTACAGCAGATAAAAGGGCTTCGGTATAAGGGTGTTTTGGATTAAGGAATAATTCTTCTGTTTTGGTCATCTCTACAATTTTTCCTACATACATTACGGCCACCCTATCAGAGATATGCTCGATGGTTCTTAAATCATGGCCAATAAAAAGAGAGGTTAGGTTAAACTCTTTCTGTAGGTCCTGCAAAAGGTTGAGGATCTGAGCCTGGACAGAAACATCCAGGGCTGAGACCGGCTCATCGAGAACAATAAACTTTGGATTGGGAGCAAGAGCTCGGGCAATAGCAATTCTTTGCCTTTGCCCTCCACTGAAAGCGTGAGGATAACGGCCTAAATACTCGGGATTTAATTCTACTACTTCCATTAAGGACTTCACCTTTTTTTTCATCTCCTCACCTCGAGCGAT
>JAUWJM010000022.1 GCA_030607715.1 Candidatus Aerophobota bacterium | reverse complement strand
TGAGGAGTATCTTCAAAAAGCAAGGAAGATACAGAAAACTGAAAGATTTAAAGAGGTCTATAACAAGAGGCGTCCACCCGTAGAGAGAAAGATAGGCGAGCTTATCTATCATGGTCTTCGTAAAACGAGATACAAAGGAAAAAGAAAATCTCGTCTTCAGGCCTTATTCACCGCTGTTGGGGTAAACCTTAAGAAAATTTTCAAAGAGCAAGATGAGAAGCGCCTAATTCTTGATCTAGTTAGAGCTAATGCAGTAAGTATATAGATAAATGAGCACTTTAGCTCCTCATTTTTAAGAATTAAGGGCTAATTATTCTAATTATCAAGCATAAGGAGGTAAATTTTCTAATTGTCAAGATGAATTTTATCAAAAGGGCTAAATTATGGGTAAAATTTTTCAGTTGCCCTTCAAAAAAAATTTGGAGGTACTGATAACATCATTTCTCCGGGGAGGTTTTTCACCTCTCTCCTAGAGATAAGATAAAAGAGCTTATTCTCGAAAAAGGCGACAATTATCATTTCTCTTTATGATATTTATCTTGACTACATTACACTTTAATTTTGAGCCTTGTCGGTAGCAAGTTTTAGCTGTGCTAATATATAGCAAGGTAAGATTTTTAGGAGTTAAGATACTTGATTCTATAGGAAAGTATTAAAAATAAAATCGCTGTCTTTCTTTGCTAAACTGAGAAAAGTGATATAATCAATTTCTATGGACAAACTTACCAAGCAACTTTACATTGATAAGAAAACCTTTGTCTGTATCTTCAGGGAAAACTGGGAGCGGTACAAAAAACTTTGCAAGTATCGCAAGGTAAAAGATGAGAATGTTCAACGTCTTTTAGGACGTGGAGATCCCAAAATTTGTGCGGTATTCCTGCAATACTCATCAAGAATGATAGATTTCTCTTTCTTAGACTTAGCTTTAAAGTACCGCTCTTAGAGTACCTTAAGGTACTGGTTTCTTGCATTCATATCCATTTTCTCCTTCTCCCCGGTTAATTATTATTTAACCAGAGATTAGTGTATCATATTTCGGTTACATTATATATGACTTAATGCGTGACTTGAATAAAGAATGAATTATTCTATAATAGAGTTAAGCTATTGCCCGAGAACAGAAAAATCGATGGAAATTATTCCCACAACGGATTAAAAACATGAAGGGAAAAATGAATCTATGTTATATATAGGAAAACAACACAAGGTAGCTCTAAAGATCGCAATTATTGTCGTATTGTTTTTCCTTAGTAATTTTATTGGATTGGATATAATTCGAGCACAGCCGCCACCTAATATCATTAATGAAGAATCATTTTCGCGTTCTACCCACCAAAGACCTTCCGATAATCATCGTGTAATCTTTCCATTAATGTCAGAGATACAAAAAAACAGGAATTTTCTCACCTTCCCCATCTCTGTTAAAGGTAAGAAATTCGAACCTGAAAAATTAGAGCTGGGTAAGAGTAAATTCTCTTTCTTTCACAGTGCTCTAATTTTTTTATCCCATAGCTTATTGGAATGTCCCAACCACATACGACTATTCTCTCAAGCCCGTTACAAAGACTTTTGCTTTAGAGAAAGATCTCCTCCCTATATCCATATCACTTAAAAATTCTTTTTTGCAAGGAACGTCCGGGAATTCAGGTCCAGTAATATCATCATAGCAGAGCTTACCAGTCTTATGTATGCCTTCTCTCGGATAAAAACTATTAACAAGGATGGTAAATATGAAAGCAAGAATTTTTCATGACAAAAATGAAGGTAAGTGTTTGACCCAAAAAGGCGAATTATACGATTTTGAAATAAGTCTATTACCTCAGGTGGGTGAACGAAAGTCTTATGGAGTTTATCCAATTGGAGGTGTTTTAGTCAAATTCGCACAGATGGATCGAAAGGAGTTTTTTTCTTACGAGGTGCGGTTTACTCCCATCGCTCTGAAGGAAGTGGGTATTAAAGAGCCTGAGGACTTCAAAACAAAAAGCCTGGAACTCGCACTTAAAGTTCTGGAAAAAGGTTGCAGAGATGATATGGTCGTCACAGTAGACCATGGCGATGATTTTACCGCAGTATCGTCTGCTGTACCACTTCAAAAACATTACAAAAAACATTTCTTGTGACACCTTGGGAAAACAAAGGAGGAGTGACAAATATTCATCAATTCCAGAATTGATGAGCATGGTCTATGAATTGTCGTTGACAGGTCGCTTGACCGACTCTTCAGAACACTTGAGCAGGACATCAGGAAGAAAGCGAAGGAAAAAGTGAGAAAGAGGGACTGATAAGCTCTTAAGTGGTTCTTTGATAGTTTTATTAAGTAGTTTAGATTAAACATGTGTGAATATATCAGTTTGTATTGCTTAAGCACTTAATTTTTACTTGTGTATTTTAAAATAAGGCTATATGAGAGTGGGCTCTGTTAGCTAAATTTTAAAATGTCACTAAATTGAGGTCAGAGTTCTCAACTTGGTAGATATCGTGTACTGTTTCAGACCCTTTCGGACCTAAACGAAAATTTTTTTGTCACAATTTTTTCCTGAGTTCGATAAGGGCTGAAACATTTCATAAATGATGATTTCGATACAGCAATACTCATCACTGCTGACAGTGACCTTATTCCAGCAATAAGAGCTATAAAACAAAGTTTTCCGGCCAAACAGATTGGGTTGGTAATTCCGATAGGAAGGTCTTCAATAGACCTCAAAAATATATGTGATTTTCATAGGAAAATGAAAGAGAAACATCTTAAAACAAGCCAACTACCCGATCGCATTATAGTTGATCCCATCAAAGGAATCTCTCTAAATCGTCCTTCATCTTGGATATGATCTGAGCCTAAAAATAGAAATACTTTATCACTGATATGTAAAATTTTTTCCTGCATCTTTTATAAAGATTCTATGAGTTACTTCAAGAATACAATAGGAACCCTGATGGATTCTCTATCGATTACCAAAGAAGAAGACCAACCAGAAAGATAAGTGAGAAATTGGAGAAAAACATCATCAATGAGCTAAAAATAGCAAAGGGATTGATTGAGGATAAAGAGCTTCCCATAACCTCCTATAACTACAGCTATATCAAGGATCAACTGAAAGACAATTATAGCCAGGATGTATCATTTCCTACTATAATCGCCAGGGCAAAGAAAGAGGGTTTTTACAAACCTAAAAAGAGAAAGAAAAAATCTCATGATAGAAAGGTTCTAACAGATTATATTGGGCAGCTTATTCAACATGACACTCATCCCATCATAAGTTCTCACCCTATGCTCATTAAGAAGTGGTATCTTATCACCAGTTTAGATGATTACAGCAGATTTCTTCTTTACTACAAATTAGTGGAGAAGGAGACCTCCTGGCATCATATTAAAGCTTTAGAGGATGTCTTTCTTACCTTTGGAATTCCTCTTCGCTACTATGTTGACTCTCACTCTATTTTCCGCTTTGTTCAGGGAAGAGACTGTATGTGGAGACATCACTACCTTCAAACCGATGATGTAGATACTCAATGGAAAATGGTACTTAACGACTGTAAAGTTAAACCAATTAGGAACGTTAGGAAAAAACTATGCCCTATCAATACAGAAGAGAACCATTATTAGATGACAAAGTGAGATCCTCCCCGCCCACAAGGGGCGGGGTACTTCACTTAAATCTATCACCAGAACACGCCATCCGCGAATTTTTGAACAAGCGGTAAGTTTGGATTAGGTTAAAAAACCCAAAGAAACCTAATCACTACTGACAATAAAGACATTAATATAATAATAAGCCAATTCATCAAAGCCCTCCTTTTTGTAATAATTTAGTTTTCAAAAAAGATTTTGGCAAATCCCTGCGCATAACCAACCTCGTCTTTATCTCTCAAATGTAGTTCAGGCCTAAAGGCCTGAACTACATTGTTAGCTTTTAGGAAAACTTACCTATTACTCCTTTTTTGAGGAGCAGATTTTTTCAATTGAACGACGGAAAATCATGATTTTGTCAGGAAGTACATTGCTGTAATATATTCCCCTTTTGGTCAAAGGTATGCCCTGATAGACTCCTAAAAAAAGAACAGGATGTTGAAAGGAATATCTCTTACTTAACTCTACTGGAGGCCAATCCTCTACAATTATCTCGATATTCTGCAGTCTTTTTCTGAAAATAGAAGGCAAAGATTCTATTGCTTCCACAACCCATTTCTCAAATTTATCTTTTTCCATATTTTTACAGAATTATAAAAGTCTTTTCATAGGTTGCCCCCATCATCGAAAAAGGATGGGGCATCTGAGGCTATTATTCATAGTCTCTGCAGGTATCTTCCCGCTAAGTGATATACCTCATCAGAGACAGTTCAGCATTGAAAGAGAGTATTCTTTCAAAAGCGGTATATTCAGAATCGCCACCGCCTTGCTGAGGAAGATAGGAAATCCTCACAAATCTACCCAAAATGACATTACCTTCATCGTAGTTTATCTCGCCAATAATACATCCTATTAGGGTATTTTCCGGATCCGTTCGGCCCAACGACAGAGAGCAGTTCTCCCTCATTCAAATCCCAGGAGATAGAATCCAATACTTTCACGCGCCCAAAAAAAGCAGTTAAATCATTAACCTGCAACAAACCCATCAGCTTCTTCCTCTGTCTTTGCCCTTGAATCGCAATATCCGCGAAGTAGCCAGGGAGAGCCGGATGATTATTTTTCTTCCATTTTTTGATTTTTAACCATGATTGAGGCACTGGTGATAACATCGTAGCCTTTATACGGTTTTTTCTTCACTATAAGTTGTTTAATCTTTTGCTCAAAAAAGGAAAATGTCTTAAATCTTAATCGAGGAATCTTAGTAGTTCCTAACCCGATACCTAAAATTATTCCTACCACCAATAAAACAACTCCCTTTCCCCACTTCAATCTTGGAAAGATACTATCCCTTTCTTTTTTAGGCATTTTTCTGTGTTCTCCTTATAAATTATAATTTGTGATTCGCTGTCCTAACTTATAGCTAAGTTCTAAAACCTCAGGGTGTTTTAATATTTCGCCATTTTGGTCTATTCCCTTGATTAATAACTCATCCTGATATTTAACCTCCATAACTTTAAAAAACGATTTGACAACCTTGATAGCACCATCAAAGAGATGTGTTAGCTTTGTCCCTCCAACAGATACAAAAGCACCTTTTCGTGGGATTTTTTCTTTTAAGATAATTTCTTTTTTAAGTAAATACTTCATTGCCCAGAATGGCTGACATCTATCAATAAATGCCTTGCCTTGAGCTGAAATATTCATGAAGAATATAGGGGAAACAAGAATTATTGCATCCATGTTAATAAGCTTAGAGTAAAGCATTTGCATATCATCATTTAGGACACATTTACCGGATTTATGGCAGGACAGACATTCAAGACAGGGGTGAATTTTAAATTCCTGTAGCCTGAAAAATTCCACATCTGCCTTTGCATTTGATGCTCCTTTAAATGCTTCCTTTAAGAGCAGTTCAGTATTACCATTTTTCCTGGGTGAACAAGATATGATAAGAACCTTCAAATTTCAATCTTCCTATAAATTAGAAACCAATTATTGTCACATAGGCGATATTATGGGCGTGATCAGATATTCTTTCAAGATTTCTTATGATATCCACATAAATCGGACCAACTTCAGGTTTACAGGTTCCTTTTCTCAGCCTTTGGTAATGATTTTTCTCCAGATCTCTTTGCATATGATCAACCGTTACCTCTAAATCCAAAACATTTTGTCCCAGTTTTTCATCTTTTTTGTCTAATACTTCTATTGCTTTGATATAACTTTCTGTTGTAGTATCAAAAATCTTCTTTAGTTCCCCCATGGCTATTTTTGAAAAATGAAGTTTTTCTTTTCCCATATACTCTGTTAACTCTGCAATGTTATGGGCATGGTCTCCTACTCTTTCTATATCTGATATAGAGTGCACTAAAATAGCTACCTCTTTTGATTGTTCTTTGGATAAAGATTTCGCGGATATTTTTGTAAGATAACTCTCTATGACATTGTCTAACTCATCAACTGATTCCTCATTTTTTAAAACAGGTAGAATAAATTTCCTCTCCCCTGTAAATAAAGCTTTTTGACTGTCCTGTAGCATTCTTTTTACAATATTTGCCATTCGTAAAGTTTCTTTTTTTGCCTGTCCCATTGCTACGGATGGTGCATTTAAAAGCTTTTCATCCAGGTACATTCTCCCTTTATCAACCATTATGGCTTCACCGGGAAGAATTTTTTTTACTAATATAATTAGCAAACCCACAGCGGGAAGCATAATAACAGCCATAATAATATTGAATATTGTGTGAGCATTGGCAATCTGCCTGGGCAAGTTAGGTGATGTTAAAGAAACAATCTTTGCAAACTGATTAATAAAAGGAAAAAACAAAAGCACACCAATTGTGTTAAATATAAAATGTGATACTGCTGCCCTTTTTGCAGAAAGCGAGGAACCAATAGATGAAATCAATACTGTAATACAAGTTCCAACATTTGCTCCCAGGATTATAGAGATTGCGGAATTTAAATTAATAATGTTGTCCATACCCATTGCTATTACTAACCCGGTAGTAGCAGAAGAACTCTGTATTATTCCTGTAAAAACAGCACCGGCGATTATTCCCAGAACAGGAATCCTGCTAAAGCTGGCAAGTACATTAGTAAAAAATGTGCTATTCCTTAAGGGATCTAATCCTGATGACATAGTATGCATACCCAGGAAGAGAATCCCAAAACCCAGGATAATTTGACCTATATACTTATATTTCTCATCCTTACTAAAGAAAAAAATAAAGAATCCTAATGCTATTAACGGAAGGAACATAGTTCCAATTTTTAATGAGATTATCTGTGCAGTAATAGTTGTCCCAATGTTTGAACCCAATATAATACCAACAGCTTGCTCCAGATTCATCAAACCAGAATTAATCAAACCAACTAAGGTAACAGTTGTTATAGAAGAGCTCTGAATAATAGCTGTAAATACCAAACCAACAAAAACACCTTTA
This sequence comes from Candidatus Aerophobota bacterium, assembly GCA_030607715.1. The sequence continues at coordinate 8,809 of JAUWJM010000022.1, read as the reverse complement.
ATTGGTCTGTTGGTGAGCTTTTCCAATATTATCCTGAGTTTATCCCCTGCTGCTTTTTGCAATCCTTTGCTGAGTAGGTGCAATCCATAAAGAAACAAGGCCAACCCACCAATAACACCGAAGATAATTGATATAAGATTCATAGTATTTAAGGAATTTAGAAAATTGAGGAATTATTCTAAGAAGATTATCTCATAATTTGGGAAATTCGTCAAGAGAAAAAGGAACACCCAAAACCAGGCGAATCTTAATTTTTAAGCAAATTTATCTAATGTTTTGATACACCAATTTTCTCATCAAAATACTCCCTGTAATTTATACAGGACAGGGAAATTGAGAACAATACCCTAAAAATTAGGTTTCACTTTCCATTAATGTGAACAGCTTTTTCCACAAACTCCGCGGTTAGTTCATCTATCCGAGCTTTTTGTTTAACCAGAAGAGCCAGGGAACCAACTACCTTGCCACCCTTGGATTCAAGAAGACTTAGCATTTTCTTATTAGCCTCCCCAGGGCTATTACTGCCGGTGGCAAATACCAGACATTCCCTGTCTTTTAAACTACTACACTGATTTATATAATTCATTATGGGAGGACGAGGAGAACCAGCGTATGTTGGGCTTCCTACGCAGAGTAGGTTAAAGTCACTCAAATTTGAAATTGTCTTTGCGTTTGCTCTGTCCAGATGGATCTCCCAGCCTTTAGTCTGAAAAGCTTTCCCAAGTGCATAGGCTACCTCTTCAGTATAACCGCTACCTCCTGGATGATAGATAATCAAAGCTTTCCCTACTATTTTAGGGCCACTGGGTTTCAAGATATCTCGCTTTGAAGGTTGTTCTCTATCCCAACTTCGTATCAGAAGAAAACCACTCCCTATGACAATCCCTAAAACTATCACCACCACTACAATAATAGTTAACATCAAAGGCATAATTACCCCCTTTTTTTATAAATTTACCCTGAAGCTAATCGCTTCCAGATCTTAACTCTATAAATACTGGCCAGAATTGACCAAACGAATAGGAATAGAAAGATACTATTCACTATAGTTTTGTATATTATTGGCTCAGGATTAACAAGTATATATAAAAGAACTACTCCAACAGAGAGGAAAAAAAGGATTGCCCCTATTCTACCTGGCCAATCGTGAAATAGAGCAGATTATTTATTTAGTTTAACTATCAATGAGGGAGCGAGAAAAAGAAAAAACTTCCCTATAATAATAAGGAGCATCCAAAAAGGAGCAACGTTCACAATTATAAACAGGGTGTAACTAATGGTTAGCAGAAAGTAATCAGCGAGTGCATCCATTATTTCTCCTCTGTCCGTAGTCTGTTTAAACTTTCGTGCCAGAACTCCATCAAAAAGATCAGCCAGACCTAAAATAATGTAGAAAAGTAAAGAGATAAGAAGAGATCTGATATCTTTACCTAACAGACCCCAAAATAAAAACAAAAAGTAAACCGGCAAAAGAAGAATCCTTGTTAAAGTTAAGCAGTTAGCATAATTGATATTTTTGGCCAGGTTCATATTCCTCGCCTGATTTTTTCTTTCTTCATTTTACCATAAAAGTGGAGGATTTGCAAACAGCCGTGTTATTTTTCTTCATCTCGGAGCTCAGGATCAAATTGGGGCAATAACCTATTTTATTCTTTTTTTACCTAACAAATCATGATTTATGAGAGATATTATTGCTTTATTCTTTAATAAAACAAGGGGAGGAACTTTTGAAAAATTATTCTTCATCTTCTTCAAAGTCCCTCCCCTCCCCTTCTTTTCAAAAAAGAAAAAATTAGTTTTGAGAAGTAATTAATCTTTCCTACTTAACAGTTTTAAAAGATGAGGAGCTAAACCAAAACTTCCCGCCTCCTTCATTTTATTTACAGCACGTTCAGCCTCAGGGATAACCATATTTATATAAATACTTCTCCCTCAAGCTTTTTTATCTCCTTTTCTTATCTTCTCTTTATTCTTTTCATAATAATCGGCAAAGTAATTAGCTCCATCTACTAAATACTGAGTGTTGATATTGTTTTTCCCCACCAGACCTCTTATCACTCTGGCTGCTCCTGTTCCTCCATGCTGAGCAAAAGGAATATACTCACCCAATTCCTGATAGAGACTTCTTTGAACAGTCTCCAATCTTTCTATATCCGGTTCGTGTTTTTCACCTTTTTTAGCTGCATGCTTCATACCTATGTCATAGGCTATACCTTCTGCTCCAATAAATTTAACAAATAAAACTATCCTATCTTTGTAATTTTCCAAGTCTTCTCCAGTTAGCTTTTGATACCTTCCTCCTTTTCCGCTTACCCCGGTAGCTGAAATTTCTGCTTCAATCATTGTATCCTGATTGTCTAACTCTTTTCTCACCCCAAAGCTAAGATCTCGAGATAAAGCAAAATTAAGTGCAGGCGGAAGTTCTCCAGTATCAATCATAGACCAAGCTGGATTAGCGAAATTTACTGCTCCTAAAAAGTCTTTTCTATATTCTCCCACAATATCACTGGACAGGTAATTTACATAGCTTTGAAGTAAATCTTTGCCTATATCCACCTCTTTCCCATACACAGGCTTTATTACTTCAATGGCTTCCTCAATTCTGGCTTTAGCTATAGCTTTATCCAGACCGCCATTTCCCTGAGGGCTGGAGTAAAGCTCTATATCAAAAGAAGGACTGGTAAAATGATCCAAAGAGGCAAATACCAGTTCAGCTCCAAAATCCTCCACAAATTCCTCAAGAGTTCTTCGGGCCCTGACTGCTCCTACAGCTACTGGACGGGAACCCAAACTTCTTTTAACCCCTTCGAGGAAAACTGTTTCACTGGGATGATTACCTGTGGTCATTGAACAGTTACTACTGATTTGAACAATGTGGGGACTCCCCTGTCCATAAGCAGCAGCCTGGGCAAATGCTTTCATTTGAATCTCGATAGGAATATTGGCATTAGAAGCCAGTATACTTACCCTTTCCTCCTCTGGTTTTAACTTTCCATCAGGTTCAAAAGGACATAATTCCTGAAAGATCTTTTTTAACTCTCTCCCATTTTTTAAGGGCATAAAAACCTCCTCTTTTTTAAAGATTTTTAGAATTATATTAAAAATAAGAGAGCTGTCAAGAATATATATATCATATCCAGTTTCAGGAAAATTTTAAGCCAGGCTTTTACTTTATTTCCAGGGGATATAATTTGTACGGGAACACCAGCAGGAGTTGGTGTGTATCGGAAACCCCAGGTTTTTCTTGAGAGAGGGGATCTGGTAATAATTGAAATTCATAAATTGGGGAAATTAATTAATCCTGTTGGATAAATCCCGCTGATGTCAAATAAATATTTTTTTAAAAATAATTAGTCCCCATTTTCTATGAGGTAAAAAAACTAAAACTGCATAATATATTAAAAGAAGATAAAAAGGGAATGAGCTTATCCTGGGGCAGGCTATCAAAGATAACCCTTTAGAATGAGGAAAGGAGAAAAAATTAACTACTTTTAACAGAGCCTCTATTGTTAGCCAGTTAGTGTTAGCTATTATTTGAGATGCTCCCAAAGCCACAGTTCCTAAAAGTGAAGATAAAAAACCAAGAGCAAGAATAACTGTGATTAAGGGAGCAATTACAAAATTAGTTACGATCCCAATTAAGGGAAGCTGATGGAAATAAAAAGCCAAAAGAGGTAGAATAAATAGCTGAGCGGCCAGGGAAACCGATAAGGGACCTTTTAAAAAAGAAGGGAGTTTTTTTAATTTATCCATCATATAAGGAGTAAGATAAACTATTCCTCCCACAGCAACAAAGGAAAGCTGAAAGCTAACTGTAAAAAGATTTAAGGGATTAATGATGAGAATAAGCAAAGCCGCTAAACTAAGAATAACCAGAAGAGAGGTCTGTCTATCCACTAAAAGACATATCAAACCTATACTAGCCATAAAAGTAGCTCTTACTACTGGAGAGCGAAATCCAGTAAGAAGAGCATAATACCACAAAAGGGGAAAAGCAAGAAGGGATGTCCACTTTGAAGAAAATCCTGCTGTTCGAAATAAAAGAAGAATAATAAAGAGAACAAGCCCTACATGCAGACCACTTACCACAAGAATATGGGCAGTGCCAGTTTTCCTAAAGGAATCTAAAGTATCTACAGGTAAAGATTCTTTATCTCCTAAAAGGATGCCTTTTAAAACAGAGCGATGTGGAAAGGGGAGTGTTTTATCTATCAATTTTGTTAGCCAGTCCCTTGATTTGTAAGCTAAACTAAAGATAGGATTACCCCTACCCTTTTCTATAACCTTTACCTTCCCTGTACTAATCTCAACCCATACTCCCTGGTAGGACAGGTACTTTTGCCAGTCAAATTCTCCTTTTTCTCTTGCTCCCTGAGGGAGCCTTAACTTACCTTCAATCTTAACTATATCACCGTAATCGCAAGTTTTATAAGGAAAAAAACTATTTACCCATACCTTACCCTCTGTGCGCTTAATTTGTTTATCCCTACCCAACTCATCCTCAAATTCTATTTTCTCAGCCTTTACTATAAAAGTAACTCTTTTTCTTTTTCCTTCCTTTAACTCAGGGCGATTTATCACTTTACCAGTTATATTTACTGTTTTGGGAACAGAGGCAAAATTAATAATATTAGATGAGGTGGGATAATAATAAATATAGAAATGGATGATTCCTATAAAAAAGGTAAGAGAAAACAAAAGATAGGTTACTGGTTTCTCTTTTTTTCTTAAATAAAAGAAAAGGCTTAAACCAAAAAGAGCAAGTATGCTAAAATAAAGGGGAAGGAGGGAAAGAGTAAGGTATCTTCCTAAAAGAATACCTCCTATAAAGGAGAAGGTAAAACCAAAAATTGGCTTTTTCATCTTCCATGAGATCTTCGAGAAATTCCTCCAGAGCCTCTCCCAGCATTTCTTGGTTGAGGAATCTGGTGGAGTTTTCTTTTTTTAAACACAGATTTTCGGTTAAGTTTCCTTACCGGAAATCGGCTATCATAACCTTTATAAGCCATAGAAGCACTCCTTATTTATAAAAAATGATATCTCACCAAGGGCAGGGTCTCAGGGGATGATTTTTCATGAGTAATGGTTTAATGCTAAAGGTTTTAAATTTCCCCTATCTTTGAGTTTATTATAGTATATTTATATTGCACTTAAATGTCAATAAACCTTTTATTTAGCTTTCATGCTTTCTGGAAAGGATTATTTTTGCAGAAAGGAGGAGCGCAATCAAGAAGAGAATAATCCCTATGACATTGAACATGAGAGTTGCTACATCACCGACAATCACACTGTAAGAAAATGTAAAGCTATAGGCTACTACTCCTATTATGAGAATGACCCACCACGACCAGGCTTCAGCTTTACGATATGGATACAGTGCTATCTGCAATTCCTTTCCTGTTTGAGGATTTACTCCTCTTCTTGTCTTTCTCTGCATTACTTGAAAAGTACCAAAGCCAACTAAGGTAACTTTTTCACCTTCAGATAAAGCATCTTTAATAATTTCTGTGGTAGTATCAATAATATTAGTAATTTTCTTTTTGGCTATACTTGTTCTTTTACTTACTTCATTCACCAGTTCTCCTTTGTTCATCTTTTTCTCCTTTGTTGGTGTATTTTTTGAATTATCAATGACCTATATATCAAATATATTATTTTTCTCTATTATGTCAATTTTTTCAGTATTGATGCTGGATATGTTAGAGAATGGGGGTTGCCTGCGGGGAATCTTAGATACCAGTAAACTAAACATAGCAAATATGAAAAAAGGATTATCAAGTCCTATCTAAACTTATTGTTATTGTGTTAATAGAATGTCCTCTTTAATTTATTGGTTGGTGGGTGTTTGGGTTGAAATATAACGTCTGGCCATTTACGAACTTGCAAGGACAGGTAGGCGAAGTCATCTATTCAGTTCTTTGGTCAAGATAGCAAGACCCCAATAACGTAGGGCAGTAAAGCTAGCAATGCTAGCAGAGGATGCCCACGCCGCGTTGTGTTACGCCTGTCCCAACTAAATAGATAGATAGCAAGCCCAAAAGACAGTATACCACTTGTTAGCAAGATAATGACTGACCAGAGTGGGTCAAAAGGAGCATCTAAATTCTGGGCTAACCCTTGAAAAGCATGCATAGCATAGGTGCTTGGCAAGAGCAGCCCGACTTTGCTGAGTGTATCGGGCAACACGCTGGAAGGGATCATCAACCCGCCCAACATCATCGAAGGCAAAAAGACTAGTTGCGACCATAGCACTGTCGAACGTGAATCGGACGAAATCACACCGATCAGCACACCTATTCCGGCGCAGGCGAAGGCCGTAAGTAAGACAACCAGAACAAAGCCGGCCCAATTGAGGGGTGGTGGTGCGTCAAAGAACAGGGGCGCTGTAGCGGTGATGATCGCGGCTACAACTAGCATGTGCAAGATGGTCGTCAGCGCTGGGATGGTAAGGATCGAAGTTGCTGGGACACCATTTATCTTGTAGCTGCGAAAGATGCCGGCCTCACGCGAGGATACCAGAGGGTTGGGCAAACCCAGCACCATGCCTGACAGGATTGCAAAGACGATCATTGCAGGGATCATTGTCTCGCGAAATGGAGGGTTGAGCTCGGTCATGAGCATCCCCATCATGGCGTAAAAAGCAAGTGGGAAGAGATAGTTCAGTAAAAGTAATGATTTGTCACGCAGCCCGGTGCGGAACTCAAACGAGAAGTGATTGATAAAGCCTTTCATTGAGCACCTCCTGTGTTTGTGAGTTCAAGAAAACGGTCCTCCAGGGAAGGACGTTCTACCCGCAAATCGATCAGGGTGTCTTTCTGTCCTTTGATATGAGCGATAATGGCTGAAACTGTAGGGCCGGGATCAGTGCTGTAGTAGATAGCGTAGTCATCTTTGACTGAGTGCTGACTGACAGCTGGGAAGGTGATGTTGGGATCGGACAGGCTGGGGCCATCGGTGTGGACTGAGATTTTGGTCAGGCCCGTGCCGGTTGCAGTCAACTCTCGGGGGCTGCCAGTGGTGACAATTTTGCCATGCAGCAGAATTGCAACTCGATCGGCCATCTTTTCTGCTTCGGCCATGTCGTGGGTGGCAAGGAGAATGGTGGTACCCTCCTCTTTCAGTTCCCGCATCAGGTTGTGCAGTTCCACACGCGAGGGGACGTCAAGTCCGGCGGTTGGCTCATCCAGAAAGAGCACAGAGGGGTTATGGGCTATCGCCAGGGCCAGCGCTAAGCGTCGCTGCAGACCAGCAGAGAGCATATAGTATTGAGTGTTCATTTTCTCCGCCAGACCCAGCCGTTCCAGTAAATTATAGCGCGGCGCTACTCCATGGTAGGCACAGAAAAGTTTCATTGCTTCATTAACACGAATGTTGTCCGGCAGGCCTGAGGTTTGTAATTGCACGCCGATTAGGTTGCGTAGCTTACGTGACTCGTGAGTGGGGTCCATGCCCATTACCTGTAAAGATCCACCATCAGGGGCGCGTAGTCCTTCCAGGGTCTCCAATGTGCTGGTCTTACCCGCGCCGTTCGGCCCGAGAAGACCAAAGATCTCGCCATGCTTCACCTCAAAGCTAATGCCATCCACAGCTACCAAATCGCCGTAGACTTTTCGGAAGCCTTTGAGTTCAATAATCGAGTTGTTCATAGAATCTCCTCCTTTTTAATCCTCGATTAATGCATTTCGTCTAACTCGCCATATTCCATCTACCACTTATTTAAACTTCCTAATAGCATCCTCTGAAGATAAGTTTAAATAAATCTTAGTGGTTGTCAATCGGCTGTGTTTCAAAGCCTATTTTGGGATTTATCTAACTTTATTGGCTAATGGGTGTTCGAGTTAGCAGTTACCCGTTTTCTAATAGGCCGATTTCGTTATACTTCCATCACAGTTCCAGTCCCAACTCCTGCAGCTATTTTTATATGGTAACCAATGTCAAGGTTTGAACTGGCATCTGAAATACAGCAGTCGGTTTAGGGGTGGCTATCGTATCTTTTTTGCGTTCTCAAGTAAGGTACGAAAAGAAATTGAGGCGTCATACTTTGCCATCAAACTCCATATTGGATATCATTTAACTATCTCAAAGCTTTCGAGAATCTTTTGGAAACTTGCCCTAAATTCTTCGAAACACTCTTTAGAGGTGGTAAATTTAAACAAATAGCCATTGACATCTTCCACCATTAGGCAATTTTCACTCACCAGTATAATTCGATCCTTTTCATCCTCCTGGAAATCTGATTGGAATACTGCCCTGGGAACTTTTTGTCCTGCTATTTCTATTTCCCCTTGTTCAAGTTTTTTGAAATTCTTCAACATTCCTGCTAATGCATTTAGCCTTCCATCCAGGATGGTCTTTGCTGACATCCCTGGTGGTACAGCGAAAAGTACGAGGGAAAAAATGACACCTTCTTGTTCCTTTGGTTTTATGGTGACTGTTGTGCGCCCACCCCTTTTTCTCTCACTGATGTTCCAGGTCGTGTCCGGGCAAGAAATTTTGCAAGCAAAAGCCTTATTAGAGTAGCTGTGACCAAAAATTCCGGTTTTTAATTCAATGGAAACCTCTCCTTCCTCTTCTGTAAAATCCAAAATCTCCAGGTTTAAATTGTCCACCAACTTCATTCGGACACGTTGAGTACCCATCACTGCAGGGCTATCCACAAATTTCACATGAGAAGGGCCAGTAACGAAAGTACCTGCGGAAGGATCTACCGCCATCCATTCCCCTAACCAAACCTCATTCCACATATGTCCAAGCCATTGGTTTCCGCTATTCGCCTCTCCCAAAATCACTTTGGTTGGGATTCCTGCTG
>JAUWJM010000048.1 GCA_030607715.1 Candidatus Aerophobota bacterium | reverse complement strand
GCATCATCTTAAGAAGAGGTGATGAAATAAAGAGGTGGGATGAATGAGAATTGTTCTGGGTGTTATTATCATAACTTTCCTTTTATCATCCTTGGCCTGGTCTCAGGAAGCTATAGTTAAGTTAACCTTAGACGAAAGCATAGAGCAAGCACTCAAGAACAATCTTGAACTCAAAATTGGTGAGGTTCAGTTTCAAGAGAAGGAATCCGATATTGCTAAGAAAGAAGCTTCCCTCAACCTAAAAGTAGATTTAGAAGGGACTCCAGCCAGTTGGAAAGGAGAAGAAATTGATAGCCTTACCTACAAACCAGAGGCCAGGATAGATGCTCATTTACTTACCAAGAGTGGAACTACCTATAGTTTTAGCATACAAGGGAAAAAAGAGGAGGAGGATAAAGGATTAAAAGAAACTTCTTTATCTTTTAATATTGATCAAAAAATACTACCTTCTCCAAGATTTAGCTCATCATATCTTTCTTGGGAAAAGGCACTTTTAGACTTAAAAAGTAGTAAACTTTCCCTGAAGGATAAGAGAAATAGTTTAAAATTTGAAGTCAAAACAGGATTTTACAATGTTTTAAAACAGAAAAGAAAAGTTGAACTAAAGAAACTTTCCTTGGTTCAAGCAAAGGAAAACCTTACTATAGTAGAGGATAAACTGAGAAAGGAATTGGCCAATAAGCTGGATCTCTTAAATGCTCAAACGATGGTAATTAGTGCTAAAGAGGCACTTTTTCAAACTCAGAATCAACTGAAAAGATACCTGATAGACTTTAAAAATCTTTTGGGTATTGATTTTCATATCAAAGTTGAATTGATAGAGGAATCCGAATACGATTATGAATCGCTGAAGATAGATCTTGATCGAGCCATTGAAGAAGCGCTGCACAATAGAGTAGAGGTAAAACAACAAAAACTGGCCATAGAGGCTTATCAGCTTGATTTAGATTTGGCAAATACTAAATCATCTCCTTCTCTTGATCTTTCCGGAGGTTATAGTTATGCCTATAATGAAAACTTCCCAGGTGCGGAAGGGGGAGAGTATAAGATATCTTTAGTTTTTGGAATTTCTCTTTTAGATGGAGGAGAAACCGAAGCAGAGATCAAAGGAGCAAAAGAAAAATTAAGAGAAAGCCAGCTCAATTTTGAAAAACTTGAAAGAGATATCGCTACTGAGGTTCAAGGGTATCTTCTCAATCTTCAAGAAGGGGAGGGACAAATTGAGTTTCTCAGGCTTTCTAAAGAAAAATGTCAGGAAGATTTAAACATAGCCCAGGAAAGATATTTTCGCGGATTAATTACTGAAAATGAACTTAGAGAAAAAGAAATTAATTTTAAGCAAGCACAGGTAGACCTATTAGATGTTTTGCTGGACTACGAACTTGTTAAATCGAAATTATTGAAGAGCTTAGGAAGAGAGCTTTAATGATGAGGAGAATTAAGTGAAAAAATGGATTTTATGGATAATAATAGCTGCGGTAGTAGTCGTAGTTGGAGTTTTTACAATCCCCAGGTATATTTTAAATTCCCAAGAAGAGAAATCATCCTTACAGGAGTCCTGGGTTGTTGTCAAAAGAGGGGATATTGCCAGACTAGTCTCAGCAACAGGCTCTCTTTCCCCACTAAAATATGGAGAACTGAAATTTGATAGAGCAGGTAGAATTAAGCAAATTATGGTTAAAGAAGGAGATTATGTAAAAGAGGGACAAATTCTTGCCCGATTGGAAGATGAGCAGGAAAGACTTTCTCTTCTTCAAGCAGAAAATGCCTTAAAATCAGCAAAATCAGAGCTGAAGCAAGCGAAAGTGAGCTCTTCTAAAAATGTGGTTCAAGAAAAAGAGAGACAGTTAAAGGAAAGGGAGTTGAACCTTCAACTTAGAGAAAAAGATTTAGAGGATACAGTTTTAAAAGCTCCTTTTTCTGGTGTGGTATCGAAAATATATGTAGAGGAAGGAGAAGTTGCCTCCAGTGCAAATATTTCTGCTTCGAGTAATATTTTACGGCTTATCGACACAAGCATGTTATTTGCCGATGTTTCTGTGGATGAGGTTGACATTTCTCAGATTAAGTTAGACCAAAAAGTTCAAATAACTGTAGATGCCTATCCAGATGAAGTTTTTTCTGGAAAAGTTGTGTATATTGCTTCGGAAACCTTTACTTCCTCAGGCCTGGTAGTAATTGAGGTTAAAATAAAGCTTGAAAAGGCTGATCTGAAGCTCAAACCAGGGTTTACTGCCAGTGCAGATATCATTATTGGAGAGGCAAAAAATATACTCCTTCTGCCAGTAGAGGCGGTTAATGAAAGAGATGGGGAGAAATTTGTAGCAGTACCCGGAGAAGAAGAACCTTCTTTCAGGCCTGTTGTTACGGGAATTTCAGATGGCACCAATGTTGAAATTAAAAGTGGTTTAAAGGAAGGAGAATCAGTTCAATCCTCAGGATTGCAAAAAATTATTGAGATGAGAAGGCAAATGCAAGCTGGGGAGCAAAAAAAAGGATTTCCCATGATGCCAGGTCGTCGCTAAGAGGAGCTTTAAATAAAATCAGGATTAATGTATGATTATGATTCAAGCAATTGATATCAAAAAGACATATAGAATTGGAGAAGTAGAGATAAGGGCTCTGCAAAGTGTAAGCTTAAAGATAGAAAAGGGAGAGTTTGTCGCCATTACCGGACCCTCAGGGTCAGGCAAATCAACATTGATGCATATTATTGGCTGTTTGGATAGACCTAGCTCAGGCAAATTTTTTCTGGACGAAAAGGAAGTAGGAAAGTTAAATGACAATGAGCTGGCCGAGGTGCGAAATAAAAAAATAGGTTTTGTCTTCCAGCAGTTTAACCTTCTTTCTCACTCCACGACCTTTCGCAATGTTGAGCTTCCTCTCATTTATGCAGGGGTGAGAACGGGGGAGAGAGCAAAAAGAGCTAAAGCAGCTCTTGAAAAAGTGGGATTATCTCATCGTCTTCATCATAAACCCAATGAGCTTTCCGGGGGTGAAAGACAGAGAGTTGCCATAGCCAGAGCTGTAGTTACTAATCCTGCTATTATTTTAGCTGATGAGCCTACAGGAAACCTTGATAGCAAGGCAGGTCAAGGCATTATTGAACTTTTTCAAAAATTGCACAGCGAAGGGCACACTCTAATTGTTGTAACTCATGAAAGATATGTAGCTGAATATTGTGAAAAGATAATTCATATAAGAGATGGATTACTGGAGAAAGAAGAAATTAATCATTTAACATAATTATAATGCTATAGATTTTGGGAGAAAAAATGGAGTTCACCGAAAACTTTAAGGCTGCATTAGATGGGATAGCTGCCAACAAGATGAGATCCCTTTTATCTATACTGGGAATCATCATTGGAATAGTAGCAGTTATTACTATTGTTTCCATCACTCAGGGTGCTCAGCAATCTATCTCGGAGAACATTCAAGCTCTGGGAACAAATCTCATAAATGTCACACCAGGAAGGAGGGGAGGATCCGCTGGAAGTAGGGCTCAAGGACTTACTAAGCAAGAACTTGCCAAGGTTTTTACCATTGAGGAAGGAGAAAAAATTCGCCAGAGGGCCTCGGCAGTGAAGTTAGTGGTGCCAATGGTACAGAGAAATCTTTTGCTTCAGTATAAGGATAAAAATTCAGAAATTACGGTTAATGGAGTTACTCCTGAGTATCAGGAGGTTATGAATTTCTGGGTAGGAGAGGGAAGGTTTATTGATTCGCGGGATATAAAAACCTCTCGCACCGTTGTTGTATTAGGCCAGGAAGCAGCCAGTGAATTATTTGATGATGAGGATCCTCTGGGGAGAGATATTATTATAAATACCTCCTTGAGCAGGTATAAATTTCGTGTTATCGGGATAATGGGATCTAAAGGGCAGGTAATGTTTTCTAACTTTGATAATCAGGTATATGTCCCCGTTACCACTGCTCAAAGAAGGCTTTTAAATGTCAAGCATGTGACAAGTTTTGCAATTCAAGCTCAGGATGAGGAGAGCGCCAATGATGCTGTAGAGCAAATTGATGCTATCCTTTACCAGAAGCTTCAGGATGATACTAAATACCGCATTTTCAGCCAGGAAGAGCTTCTTTCTACTATGGAGAGCACTATGGGGATCTTTACTATTATGCTGACTGGTATCGCCGGAATTTCACTTTTAGTTGGAGGAATTGGTATTATGAATATAATGCTTGTCTCAGTTACTGAAAGAACCAGAGAGATTGGAATTAGAATGGCTATGGGAGCCAAAAGGAGAGATATTCGTCTTCAGTTTTTATCTGAATCCATAATTTTGTGTCTTGTGGGTGGAGTGATAGGGATAATCCTGGGATGGATAGCTTCAATCTCCGCTTCTTCTCTTATGAGATTGCCTATGTCAATTTCTTTTTGGGCAATAGCTATAGCCTTAGGCTTTTCCACTCTGGTTGGACTTTTCTTCGGAATTTACCCCGCCAATAAAGCTTCTAAAATGGATCCTGTCGAGGCATTAAGATACGAGTAAAGTAATATTATAACTTATGAATCAAGTGGATCCACCCATCTGCATTACTCTCTTTTCTCACCATCTGATACCTTACACAATTTTTTCAATGGAATGTTCCAGACCTTATGGGACTTAAAAAAAATTAAATTGTTATGATTTTGATTTGAAACCTTCTCAAAAATAAGTATAATAAAAGAGAGGAACTCAAATGAATGTAAAGACCAGGCTATCTGGAAAAGAGCAACTATACATTTTCACTGAGAATAAGATAAGAATTATTCTATTTTTGATTCTCCTAAGTATTGGAATAACTGTAGGGACTAATATTATTCAAGCTGAGGAAATAATACACCCAACTGTTATTCCAAAAAGTAAAGAGGAATTTTCACCGAAAGAGATAAAAGAAAGCTCTCCCCTAACAATTCCTGACTTTAAAGTAGAAAATATCTCCAATTCCTGGGGACCTGTCTTATCTGATGTAACTACCATTGTTACTCAGATTTTAGTCAGTGGTCCGGATTTATCTTTAGTTCCTTTATCGGTTACCTGTGGGATTTATCTTAATGGCATTAAAATGGTTGAGGGCCTGGGGGAGGATGTCACTGTTAAGAGGATAGCTACGGGTAGCCTTATTCGTTTTAATAATAAAATTAACAATAACAGTGGAAATATCGCTAAGTGGTGGACTTCTCATATAAAAAATGGTGAAAAAACCAAAGCAATAATTCAAGGAAAGCTCATAATAAGTTTAAGAGATGTTGATTTGATTTATCCCTTTTCATGGGAAAATGAGTTCCAGACTAATATGCTTGAAGATATCAATACTACCGAGGTAAGTGATTTTAATTTTGGACTGTACACACTGCAAATTAAATCTTTACATTCTGAATGGGGAAAAGTTACCACCAACGAGACCCAGATAAAGAACACAATTAAGATTCACAATTCCAGTAAAATACCAGGAGCACCAATTATAAATAGAATTGAATATGACTTTCTATTAAACGATATCAAGATGGCAGAAGGTAGTACTAGGTTACCTTTGATTATTTTATCAGGCAAAACAAAATCAGTAGTCTTTACTATTAAACTGGACAGCGGAAAACTAAAAACCTGGTGGATCTCTCACATCAAATCTTATGAGAGGACTAACTATAGATTTCAATACTCTTTTGTTGTGAAAGCTCTTGGAATTACACTCGGTCGATGGCCAAGGGAAATTAAGGGAGCCTTTGAAACTGATTTTCTGGATCGAAAAGCTTCCCCATGAGTTTCAAAAAAATTAGGATAAGTAAAAATGCTAAACAAAAGAGTTCGCTGGTTAATTGCCATATTCATTACCTCACAAATCTTAGCTTTAATAATTCCTGAAATAGGCCTGGCTGTAAAAGGTAATTTAACCATTCTGCATACTAATGACATACATTCGCATCTGAGCAGGTTTTCCTGTTTGGCTACTAAGATTAAAGAGATTAAACAGGAAAAAGCGGAAAGAAATGAGCCTGTACTTCTCTTAGATTCATGTGATTTTATAGTTGGAACACTCTATCATATGCTAACTACAACTGCGAGCCCAGAGCTTACATTGATGAATATCCTTGAATTTGATGCCACAACTTTAGGTAATCATGAATTCGACTGGGGGCCTCAAGCTTTAGCTAAACTCATTGATATTGCCAGAGTAAATGGAGGTGGTTTAACGGTTCCTATTATTGCTTCTAACATCAGGTTCAATCTCTTTGATTCCCGTGATAATGATTTGAAAAGACTATACGATGCTGGTGTTATTCGACGCTATCTTGTAAAAACCCTATCTAATGGATTAAAGGTAGGCATTATTGGTTTGTTGGGAAAAGAGGCAGAACAAAAGGCACTCCAATCGGCCCCTGTAAAATTCAATCATAATAAGGATTTTATTCAGCATATGGTGAATGTTGTTAGGAGTAAAGGCGTTGATCTGGTAATTTTGCTTTCTCATTCTGGACTTGATGAAGATAAAGAATTGGCAAAATTAATTAAAGGTATTGATATAATCATGGCTGGACATTGCCATACTGCTCTGTTTCAGCCTATTCGTGTCGCCAATACTCTTATAGTTGAGGCAGGTTCATATACAAAATACTTAGGTAAATTAGAGGTGTTTGTGGATGATGGGAAAGTTTCTCTGTGCAACTACCAGTTGATTCCTATTAACGATACCATTCCCAAAGATTTCTCTGTTCAGAGGGTTATCAATCACTACACGAATATCATTGATAGAAAAATATTGAATCCCATTGGGTTAGAATCAGATGAATCATTGGCAGAAACAGATTTTAATTTAATTGGAGAGGCTGAGTTTGTTAGCGAGACTAATCTTGGAGATTTAGTTACCGATGGCATGCGCTTTGCTATTGATTCCTATCAATCTGGAGATTCTGTAGATTTTACTTTTCAACCAACAGGCTTTATTCGTGGTGACATTGAAACCGAGATAATCAAAATCTCAGATGCATTTCGCATTATCCCCTTAGGAATTGGTCCTGATATGGAGCCAGGTTATCCTTTGGTTAGTTTTTACCTTAATGCTCAGGAAATAAAAAAAGTTTTAGAAATATCGGTTTATATTGCTTTAAGCAGGGGTAGGGAATATCTTCTCCAGGTTTCAGGGTTAAGATTCTGGTATAATCCTCTGCAACCAATGTTTAGGAAAGTAACAAAAATAGAGAAATGGGACTCTATCACTGGATACTATATTTCTCTTGATACTTCTAATATCAAAACTTTTTACAAAATCGGAACCAACCTTTTTTTAGTAGATCTTCTTTCTTTTGTTAAAAAATACGTCCCCTGGCTATCTATAGTTCCTAAGGATAAGGAGGGAAATCCCATTCCTTTTAGTACTTTTGCAGGAAAGAAAAAAATTTTAGTAGATAAGGATCCTGCAAATAAAGGTATTCAAGAAGTTAAGGAATGGCAAGCATTTATAAAGTATCTTTCTCATTTTTCTGACCTGGATGGAGATTTAATACCTGATATTCCTTTAGTGTATGCTCAAACTCAAGGACGTATTAACACGCCTTCAGAAAAATTTCTTAGTTATTATCGGGCTAAAAGAAAAAATCCCTGGGTAGGTATAGGAGCTGCCCTTGTTTTTCCCTCCCTCGGGCATGTTTATGCCAAAGATTGGTATCCAAGGGGTTTAAAATTCTTTTTAATAGAGATAGGCTCACTTGCTCTTGCATCCAAGGAATCTACGAGAACCCTGGGTCTTTTAGCCTTAATATGTTTTAAGATATGGGAATGCGGGGATGCCTATGAGGCTGTTATGGATCACAATAAAAAATTAGTAGAAAAATACCACATTACATTTTCGCTTAATCAAGAAAAAGTCCGTGTAGCTTTGGGCTGCAGATTCTAAAAAATGAAAACAAAGCTTATTGTAAATCCTGTTGCTGGCCGGGGAAAAGTAAAGAAACTGCTTCCCATGGTTGAAAAAAGACTAAAAGAGAAAGGAATTAAATACGATCTTGCACTAACTCAAGGTCATGGTCAGGCAAGGAAATTTGCCCAAAAAGCAAAGAAAGCAGGCTACCAAAGAGTTATTGTTTGTGGAGGAGATGGAACAGTTAGCGAGGTCATCAACGTTATCATTAAAACAAGTTTAACTTTAGGAATAATACCTCTTGGTATTGGGAATGATCTTGCCCGTAATTTAGGCATAAAAGAGGAAATTGACTTTGCCTGCGATATTCTTAAGTATGGAAAGATAAAAAAGATAGATGTAATAAAGGTAGGGGAAGATAAATATTATGTGACAGTGGGAGGGATAAGTTTTGATGCTGAAGTAGTCTCTTATATAAATCGCTGGAAAAGGTTTGTTCCCAGGATGTTTATCTACCCATTTTATATAGGTGCTATTTTAAAAGAGATTGCTGTTTGTAGACCACAAAAGGTTAGAATAAGATACGATGGGAATAGCTTTAGTGGACAAATTCTTATGGCTTGTTTTGGAAATACGAAATCCTATGCCCGAGTAATACAAACTACTCCTTTCGCTTTAGTTGATGATGGACTATTAGATATCTGCATAGTGAAAAGAATTGGTAAATTAAAGATAATAAAGACATTTTTAAAAGTTTTTATTAAAACTCCACCTTTTCGGCTTCCAGAAGTTAGAATTTATAAAGAAATTTTAGGAGTAAAAGTTTATCAGGCAAAGAAAATTTACCTAGAATCATATATTCCTCTTCCTTTTCATGGAGATGCGGAAATCATCTCTACGACCCCACTATCTCTTGAAGTAATCCCTAAGGCTTTGAGGATGATAGTCCCAATCAATTATGATAAATAAGCACGGTTTTCAAACGCCCAATCCCTTTTTCCTCCATTTGATACCTTATACAACTTTTCCAATCTCCTTTACAATACAGCTCAATCCACTTTTTATCTAAAATAAATTCTCTATCTCCTCTCTTGGACATATACAATGCTCCTTTCAATTTCTTCTGCAACTTCTTTGATCCTTATTGTTCTAATACTGTCAGGAGTTAGAATATCTACCTTTCTATTGAACAACTTTTCAATGTAAGAAGATACCTCCATAAATGCATCAAAAAGCCCTTTAAAATCTTTACCAAACTTCTCCCGGTCAAATTCTACAACTAAATCAATATCACTATCCTTTTTCTGCTCTCCGCGAATATAAGAACCAAACAAACCTATTCTTTTTACGCCATATTTTTTTAGAATTTCTTCATGCTCTCTAAGTATTTCCATTATCGCTTCTTTTGTGAGTGTTTCCCTTTTCATATTTTATTACTCCATCAATCTTTTAAACTCTGGTTCTATATAATGGATTTCCACCGTATTATCTCCAAGCTTCGGAGTTAAAACACTTTGTCCATTTACATAGACAGTATGAGGTGCCCAGGACTGGAGTTCCTTAATATAAAATCAGCACCGGGCAAGATTTAGGTTTTCAGCTAAGATCTAATCGCTTTTCCTTTATAGTCAAAAGTTATATTTACCTCTGACATAAGCTCTCTTTTAATCTTGTTAACAAAGATATGGGCTTCTCGGACAGGCTCGGGTAACTTATGCTTTTCTATACATTTTAAAACTATCTTTATAGAAGTGTCAAGATCTATTTTATTTCCAGGGGAAACAAAGATGGGTTTAACTCCTCTTTTTGTCCTCAATACTGCTCCTATAACCTCTTCTCCTGGTTGAATCATTGGCCCATTCTGATACCAAATTTTGATATCGTTTTTATAACCAGCAACCAAAGGATGTTTAAGTTTTGCAACTGTAATTTTTTTAATCCCCATCCCTCTTTTTCTTTTATTTTGAACATTGATTATCCCTAATCCTGAAGGATGTCCTGGAGTCTCACCTACCCGAGCAGCTATATATGCTCCCATACAGATTCCTATGTAACCTCCCCCATCCCGAATGAATTCTTGGATACACCTAAAACCCTTTTTACTTAGAGCATCTACACATAATTTAGTGTAGCCCCCGGGGATAATTAAAACCGAGCAATTTTTCAATGTACCTTTCTTAAGAGAAGCTTCATCTATCTCACCGTAAGCTATGCCCAAATTATAGAGAGCAACCTCGACATCCCTGGCTAAACTTGCCCCTTCACCAACATAAATACAAACTTTCTCCATATCAGTGCTTCTTATAGAACTTAATGTAAATAATGCACAAAAGATGGGGAGTATAAGAATATTTGAATTTTAGCTTAGCATCTTTTATTGAATTTAAATTTGGTAATTTGAATAATACTTGCTGAGGTTACACAGGGTAGTCCGTAATCTAATAGTTCGTGGCCTTAAGTCTGAATAAGGACTGATGACTACAAATTATTAAAATTCTTGCGTCTTTAGAATATCGCTCTCAAAATAGTCCGTAGTGTATTAGTTCGCATAATCTGCACTTTTCATATTTCCTTAGCTTCTCATTTCCTTTCAATTTTACTTTAATTTTGGTTCCGGGGTGCAAACCAAGAATCTCTCTTATTTCTTTTGGAATTACAATCTGCTCTTTAGTGGATATAGTTACAATAGCTATTTGTTTATACCTCCTAATTCTTACTATAAATGT
>JAUWJM010000077.1 GCA_030607715.1 Candidatus Aerophobota bacterium | reverse complement strand
ATTTTTATCTACTCCCTGGGCAATATTGGGAGATTGCTCATGAATAGAGGTAATCACTGCACAACTTTTATAATCAATTCCATAACTGGCCTGAGTATATCCTATTTTTTTAAGAGTCTCTCGGGCTATGGAAGGAATATCAATATAACATTTAGTAGTAATTTCCCCGGCTATGAAGACCAATCCTGTCGTAACTAAGGTCTCACAGGCAACTCTTCCTCCAGGGTCTTTTTCTAAAATAGCATCTAAAATAGCATCTGATATTTGATCAGCTACCTTATCCGGATGTCCATCTGTTACTGATTCTGAAGTAAACAGATAATTTTCCTTGCTCATTTTTTTTCTCCTAAGAATTTTTCAGCTTTACCCCGTTAGATAGTAAACATCTAACGGGGTTTACAACTCTTCCCTTTCTATTATTTTCTCAATGCCCTCTGATGTCTCTGCCTTCATTAAGTCTTGTCGGGCTCTCTTGCGACGCAAGAAGCGGGAAACAATAGCAAGAGCCTTTAAGTAATTGCCAGAGGCATTCTGAGGAGCACCTAAAAGAAAGAATAGGTGCACGGGTTCTTTATCTAAGGCATCGAAATCAATTCCTTCCTTAGAGATACCAAAAGCACCGACCAAGGATTTAATTGCACTTGAGCGAGCATGAGGAATAGCTATATTGTAGCCAATTCCCGTACTTCCCAATTCCTCTCTTTCCTGAATTACTTTCAAAAACTCTTTCCTATCAGTAATTTGATTAGTTTTCTCCAATAAAGATACAAGTTCCTTAAGAACTTCCTCTTTAGTTTGAGATTTTAGTTTTGCTTTAATCGCTTTTTTATCCAAAAACTCTTTTATCTGCACCCTACCCTCCTTATAATTTATTCTGGCTGCACTAAACCTATATTTCCATTCCTCTTTTTGTAAACCACATTTACCTGGTTAGTTTCAATATTACGAAAAACTAAAAAACTGTTAAAAGATGAATTTAATTGCGCACAAGCTTGCTCTACTTTCATAGGTTTGGCTATCTCTGAAAAAATCTTAATTTCTGGGGATCTATTTTCAGGTAAGCCATCTTCCGTAGTCTCCAACAGTTCTTTAGCTTTTATAGTCTTTTTGGGCCGTTTGCGAGACTTTAACTTTTCTTTATATTTCCGGGATTGCCTTACCACCTTATCAATTGCTCCATCTATTGAAGTATATAAATCTGGGGCTGCCTGTTCTCCATAAATAGCCATCCCCTTTATTGAAATATTTATCTCAGTTTTATATCCACTCTTCTCTTCCTTAAGTATCACATGAACAGAGATAATTTCCTTGAAATACTTGTTTAATTTTTTTATCTTTTTTCCAATGAAATCACTGATCTCTTTAGTTACCTGGATATGGAAGCCACTTATTTCTAATTGCATTTTTCGCTCTCAGTTACTATAATAGTTTAGATTTAATAAAGGACTTTCATAGATAATATTGCAAGATTATAACATACCAAAAAAAAATGTCAAATACACGCAAACTTGGACTTAATTTTTTGTGTTCGTTGGTGTAAATTCATGCTAGTAGTTCGAGATTGCCACGCCTACCCTGTAAAGTAAGCTTTGCTACTCAACAGGGCCTGTCTTCAGCAGGCTCACAATGACAAATCGTTGTAACATTGTTACTGAACTCTCTTGACTGATTTTGAACTTCCTATGAACTAATGTGGACTATCCGACTACCAGACTATGAGACTACAGGACTATCCGACTACGCAGGAGTTCGAGCTAAGGTAAAAATATAAACTTCAGCTTTTGCCTTCTTGATTTCCTTAGCTGCCTCATTTAAGGTAATTCCTGTAGTGTAAACATCATCAACTAAAAGAACTCTTTTCCCTTTAAGCATTCCCCTCCTTTTTACCTTAAATGCCCCTTTTACATTTATTAAACGCTCTTCTCTTTTTAAATGAGTCTGGGAACCAGTAAAGCGAACTCTCATTAAATTATTTTTAACCAGAGGCAAGTTTAAATATAAAGCTATAAATTTTGCTATAATTTCAGCTTGATTAAATCCTCTTTCTTTTAACTTTCTCCGATGCAAGGGGACGCGAATGACCAAATCTAATTCAGGTAAAGAAAAGCGACCGTGGTCAAGATAAATTCTCATTATCTCAGTCAAACCTCTTGATATTCCTATTTTTCCTTTATATTTAAATAATTTAATTGTTTCTTTCATTACCCCCTGGTATAAAGTTGGAATAAACGCCTTTTTAAAATAAGGAGGGTGCACCTGGCACTCACCGCATAAAAAAGAGGAATTATCTAAAGAGTTGTATTCGGAAGGAAGGGGTCTACCACATCTGGAACAGTAGGGAGGGATTAACCATTCCACTTTTTTCCAGCAAGATTTGCAGATAAAACTACAGTTTAAAGGCTCCAGAAACCTGCCACATATTAAGCAATCTGCTGGAAGAAAAAAGCTTATTCCACCCTTTATTAAACTTTTCAGATTTACATCCATGCTCTCTTGTTTGAAGTGTAACAAAAGGGGGAAAAGTTGTCAAGTTTGCTTGCTTTTTTAACCAAGTTATGATATGATAATTTATGAGATTAGAAATATTAGAGAAAATATATGTTTGAAGGTATTAAAGTTGTTTTTGAGAGGGATCCGGCGGCCAGGAATATCTGGGAAGTTTTACTTTATCCAGGTTTACATGCTATTTTCTGGCATAGAAGTTCTCATTTTTTATATCTGCATCATTTTAAATTTTTGGCTCGTTTAATTTCTCAAATTGCTCGTTTTTTTACCGGGATAGAGATCCACCCTGGAGCCAAAATTGGCGAAGGCTTCTTTATTGACCATGGGATGGGAGTGGTTATTGGAGAAACTGCTGAAATTGGAGATAATGTTACTCTGTTTCAGGGAGTTACTCTGGGAGGAACAGGTAAGGCAAAAGACAAAAGGCACCCCACCCTGGGAAATAATGTGATGGTATCTGCAGGAGCTAAGATTTTAGGAAATATAAAAATTGGGGATAATGTAAAAATAGGGGCCGGCTCTGTAGTAATTAAAGATGTTCCTTCTGATGCTACAGTGGTAGGAGTGCCGGGAAGGATTGTTAAACATAAGGGGAAAAGAGTACCCGGGGTTAGCTTAAATCATGGGGATTTACCTGATCCTATTTTAGAAAGATTGAAAGAGTTTAGAGATGAAATAAATGAACTGGAAAAGGTAGTTCATCTCTGGAAAAAAGCAGAAATAGAAGAGATTCTTGAGGATAAAAAAAATTCCGATATGAACTTCATTAACCAAAAATAAAGGGGTGAGAAATGATTCAGTTTGCTATAATTATTGTTGTTTTAATTATTGTTCTACTCTATCTTATAGGGAGGAAGGGGAAACAAAAACTGAGGAATGAATTGGATTTAAAATGTGAGTTTTATAAACAAGAGATAATTAACTTTATAAAAAGAGTTAGATTACTTAAAAGCAAAACCAGAATGAAAAGATTGGAAATAGAAATGGAAAGATTTCGCAAGGCTATGCAATTTGATGAGATATTGGAAAAGGCGGAAAGGGAAAACAATCCTGCCAAAGCTATTGATTATTATCTGGAGGCTCTTTCCTTTATTTTAAAAAACAAATTTGAGCCTGAGAGAAAAACTGAGATTGAAGAAAAGATAAAAATTCTCCAGGAAGATACAAAATCCAGAGTTTATAAATAAATTTTTTAATTTAAATTAATCCTTCCTGAATGAGGAGTTCGGCAATTTGAATTGTATTCAAAGCAGCTCCTTTGCGTAAGTTATCAGCTACTATCCAGAGATTAAGGCCATTTGGCACAGATTCATCTTCTCTTATTCTTCCCACAAAAACCTCATCTTTTCCCTCTGCCTCTATGGGAAGAGGGTAAGAATTTTTTTGAGGCTCATCTTTCACTATTACGCCAGGAGAAGAGGCTAAAATTTCTCTTACCTTTTCTACATTTATTTTTTCTTCGGTTTCCAGAGTTACAACTTCGGAGTGGGAGATAAATACCGGAACCCTAACGCAGGTTGCCGTTATAGCAATACATGGGTCCTCCATAATTTTTCTGGTTTCATTAACCATCTTCATTTCCTCCTCAGTATATCCGCTGGGAAGGAACTGTCCAATGTGAGGAAGCAGACTAAAGGCAATTTGGTGAGGATAAACTTCCCTTATAATTGAGCTACCGGCTAAGTAACTCTCACTTTGTTTTTTTAGCTCAAAGATTGCCTCTCTTCCAGTTCCTGAAACTGCCTGAAAGGTTGAGATAATCATTCTCTTAATTTTGGTCCTGAGATGAATAGGATTAATGGCTACTACCAGTTGAATTGTTGAGCAGTTAGGATTGGCAATTATTCCTTGATGATTTTTTAAAGCCCAGGGATTGACCTCAGGCACTATTAAAGGAACATCCTTTTCCATCCTGAAGCCACTTGAGTTATCAACTACCACTGCTCCCATCTTTACCATTTTGGGAGAGAACTCTCGTGAGATAGAAGCTCCAGCAGAAAATAAGGCTATTTCTATCCCTTTAAGGGAAGCTGAGGATAATTTTTCTACTTTTAATTTCTCTTCCTTAAATTCCAGTGTTTTTCCCTCAGATCTTTCCGAGGCTAAAACTCTTAAATCTCTCAAAGGGAAATTTCGCTGCTGCAAAATTTTTAACATCTCTTCTCCAACTGCTCCTGTAGCTCCAACAACGGCAACATTATAACCACTACCCAAATTTTTACTCCTTATCTAATTCAAATTCTTGATGAATAAGTTTTACTGCTCTTACCCCTTCCTCTTTCTTTACTGCACAGGAGATCTTTATTTCAGAGGTGCTTATCAAATCTATATTTATTCCAGCTTTTCCTAAACAGGTAAACATTCTGGCAGCTACCCCGGGGTGAGATCGCATTCCTGCTCCTACTATAGATACCTTAGCCATATCTGGATCATAGGTTACATCCTCAGCTTTTAAATATGGTTTTATCTTCACCATAATTCTCTTTACCTCTTTTAAATCAGTCTTATCTACAGTAAAACTAATGTCATTTTTACCTTCTTTTCCACCGCTTTGAATAATCATATCTACATTAATATTTACCTTAGCAAGTTTGGTAAAGAGAAGACCTGCTATTCCCGGTTTATCAGAAACTTTCTTCACTGTTATTTTTGCTTCATTTTCATTAAGAGCTATCCCGGTAACCATAAATTGTTCCATTGATTCTTCTGATGATTTAGCTAATTCCATATAAAATTTACCCTGTTAGATAGTAAACATCTAACGGGGTTTACCTCCTTAACTGGTAATTAATGTCCCTTGATTTTCATTAAAACTGGAGCGAATATGTAAAGAGCCCTGATATTTCTTGGCTATTTCTACAGCACGGAGGTTTAAAACTTTAGCTCCTGAACTCGCTAATTCTAACATTTCATCGTAGGAGATTTTAGAGAGTTTTCTCGCATTATGCACTATTTTGGGATCAGCAGTAAATACCCCCTCTACATCGCTGTAAATCTCACAAATGTCCGCTTTTAAAGCAGCAGCTAAGGCTATAGCAGTAGTATCAGAACCACCTCTCCCCAGAGTAGTTACAGCATTTTTGGAAGTTATACCTTGAAAGCCAGCTACCACTACAATTTTATCTTTTCTAATCTCTTTCATTATTTTTTGAGGATTTATTTTTTGAATACGCGCTTTGGTATGGCTTTCATCAGTAATTATCCCTCCCTGGCAAGCAGTAAAAGAAATGGCTTTTTCTCCCAAAGAATGAAGAGATATAGTAAGCAAAGCCGTAGAGATAACCTCACCTGTGGATAATAAAAGATCCATCTCCCTCTTTGGAGGATTCAAGTTAATTTTATACATCAAATCCAGAAGTTTATCCGTAGTATCTCCCATAGCTGATACCACCACTACCATCTTATTGTTCTGCGATTTTGTTTTACTAATTCTTTTAGCTACTTGTTTAATTCTCTCCGGGGAAGATAAAGAGCTTCCCCCATATTTTTGAACAATTAAAGCCATCCTCGTTTACCCCGTGCGACGTTTATTCGTTTATTTCGTTCATCTGGTTTATTTCGTTGATTCCGTTAACGCATTAACTCTTTTTACACATTACACATTACTAATTACCTCTTCCAGTTGATTTAAAACATATTTTCTAATCTCTTTAGGTGAAGGAAGAGGTTCAATTAACTCTCCTTTATCAATAGATAGTTTTAAAAGAGAGGAAGTGGTATCCAATCTTACAGCAAAAAGATTTTTTCTTAGCTTTTCAGCTACCCTGATGGATTCAAATTTTTCATCCCCAAAAGTATCAATTAAAGCTACTCTTTTCACCATAGGTTCAATGACTTCATGAAAGAGGCAGGTTGCCTCTACAGTATCTCCTATTAGAAGAATTAAACTGTGGGGAATGGTTCCCACAGGTTCTTCTTTCAACAAATAGGCTACCTCATCTATACCGGCAAGAATAGCCCATTCCCCTTCATCGGGGAAGTTTCTTACTCTTACCTCAGCGCCCCCCAACCGATCTATTTCGTTTTTCTTTATTATCTCTACAGTTCTGTTAAAGTAAACATCGGTAATTCTTCCCTCTTTAATATCTTTTGGGTTAGAAAGATGAAACATAATCTCCTCCTCAGTAATTTGTAAAGATTATAACACAATTTCTTATATGTTGTCAACTGTTTAGCTCCAGTTTCATTCCAGTTTCAGGAAAACTTTCAGAGCTGCCCTTTCTTCGGGATTAATGGGGTCAGGTCTCAACATATAACATAATACAAAAAAGAATAACAGAGATACATCTTTGTGTAAGGGTGGGTTTAGTCTCTCTAAGTAAAGCTTGTCGCAACTTTTAAGTTGCGCATAGACACAGGCTTTGAGCCTCGTGACTACCAATTTATAGTTTTTACCCTCTTAGGATTGTTTTCTATTTATCGTGGTAAGACAATGCCATTGCAAGGGGGAGGTTTTAGAAAATCTAAACTATTGCCTTTAGCTTACCAAAGATAAATTCTGGTTTTGATAATTTAAGCAAAATTTTTTCTTATCCTGTTAAGCGTTAAGATCCCCTTTTCAAAATTAAGGTTTACATTGAAGTGGCGTAGAAAATTTAAACCGATTACCCCATTAATGCCAAGCTCCTCGGGGATAGTATAACAGAGAACCTGAATATTTTCTACTGTAGCGTCAGCTAAGCGGAAAGATTTAAGTGTCAATATAGGGACAAGATGAGAAGTAGAGGCATCGCTTATGGTGGTTTGATCGGGTGTCAATTTAAGATTGTAGCCAATATTTATAGCTGCTTCTCTTGAGATGATTACATTTGAGGCACCTGTATCCAGCGCTAAGTAGAGAGTGATTATAGATTCATATTCCACTCTACACCTAAAAATAAGAATATTAGCATTTGGATCAAAAGGTATCTGAGTCATAAGGCAGATACCACTCCTTTCCGAGGTTTGTCGCCTGTATAAGTAAGATATACATGATGCCTTTTCTCCCCGAGCATT
>JAUWJM010000082.1 GCA_030607715.1 Candidatus Aerophobota bacterium | reverse complement strand
GAGAAGTTGCAGTATCTCTTATCTTATCTATAGCATCAAGCGCGGTATTTACAGCAGTTAAAAATCCTATGGTAAAATCAGTTCCCCATACATCATTATCTATAGTAGCTGGAATTCCTATAGTGGGGATATCCCATTTTTCGTCTAAAACTCTTGCTCCTTGAAAGGAACCACCTCCGCCAATAACTATAAGGGTCTGTATTCCAAGCTTTTTTATATTTTCAACTGCTTTTTTTTGACCTTCTTCTTCCATAAACTTTCTCGAACGAGCACTCTTGAGCACAGTTCCCCCTCTATTGATGATACCTGATACTGAGTGAGCATTCATTATCTGGACATCATTTTCAATTAATCCCGCATATCCTCTTTGTATCCCTACAACCCCCAACCCCTTATAAATAGCAGATCTTACCACTGCTCTTATACAGGAATTCATTCCCGGGGCATCACCACCACTGGTTAAAACTCCAATTCTTTTCATTCTCGTCCCCTAAGCTTTCTACATTACCGAATCCAGGTTTAATCAGGTAATTATCTATGAATATAATGAGCATGGTAATCTTGAAGAGCGTTTACATCAAAGCCCTTCTTGATTATAGCCTCAATACCATTAACCGTAGCCTGAGCTCCTGAAATCGTAGTGATAGTGGGAATATAATGAAATATTGCTTCACTTCTGATCTTGGTCTCATCCTCTTTCATCTTTTTCTTCCCACTGGGGGTATTAATAATGAGGGAAATTTCATTGTTTTTAATTAGGTCCATAACATCTGGTCTACCCTCGCCTATCTTAAATACCTCCCGAACCTCTATTCCCGTTTTTCTAAGAACTTCTGCGGTCCCCGATGTAGCTACAATAGAAAATCCTAAGTCTAATAGCTTTTTGACTATAAATACTATTACTCTTTTATCTTTATCTTTTACGCTTACAAATACATTTCCTTTAAGAGGTAGATTCTGTCCGGCAGCGATCTGAGATTTCATGAATGCTGCTCCAAAGGAAGTATCTATTCCCATTACTTCTCCGGTTGATTTCATTTCCGGACCCAGGATTGTATCTACACCTGGGAACCTGTTGAAGGGAAAGACGGCCTCTTTTACTGCACTATATTCTATTTCAACTTCTTTTAAGATACCCAGTTCTTTTAGGGAGTTTCCAAGCATAACCTTGGTGGCAACTTTAGCCCAGGCAACCCCGGTAGCCTTGCTTACGTATGGAACTGTCCGAGAAGCACGGGGATTTACTTCTAAAATATATACCCTATCATTCTTTATTGCATATTGAACATTCATAAGCCCTTTTACTTTTAATTCTTTGGCTAAGGCATAGGTATTTTCTTTTATAGTTTCCTGGATTTCTTTGCTCAATGTATATGGTGGAATTACACAGGCTGAATCTCCCGAGTGAATTCCCGCTTCTTCAATATGCTCCATGATCCCACAGATAACTGTCTGCTTCCCATCCGAAACACAGTCCACATCAACCTCTATGGCATCCTCTAAGAATTTGTCTATAAGTACCGGGTGTTTCGGGGAAGCCTTAACGGCTTTTTCCATAAACTCATCTAATCCCTCATCATCATAAACCAGCTCCATAGCTCTTCCACCCAGAACATAGGAGGGGCGAACCAAAACTGGATATCCAATCCTTTTAGCTATTTTTTTAGCTTCAGAAACTGAGGTAGAAGTGCCACCCTGGGCCTGAAAAAGCTTAAGCTTTTTGAGTAAAGTTCTAAATCGCTTTCTATCCTCAGTGCGATCGATACTTTCCGGAGAAGTCCCCAAAATTTTCACTCCAGCTTCTTTTAAAGGGATAGCCAGGTTAAGTGGAGTTTGACCACCAAACTGAATGATTATGCCGTCTGGTTTTTCTTTCTCTACGATGTTAAGAACATCTTCTCTTGTTAGCGGCTCAAAATATAATCTGGCAGAAGTATCATAATCGGTTGAAACAGTCTCAGGGTTACAGTTGATCATAATTGGCTCATAACCTTCTTCTTGCAAAGTAAAAGCAGCATGGCAACAGCAGTAATCAAACTCAATTCCCTGCCCAATCCGATTTGGCCCTCCGCCTAAAACAACAACTTTCTTATTTTTGCTTGCCCGACACTCATCTATCTTCTCATAGGTGGAATAGAAATAGGGTCTCTTAGGATCTACTTCACCAGCGCAGGTATCCACCAGCTTATACACCGCAGAAACTCCCATAGCCAGTCTCTTTTCTCTTATCTCTTCCTCCTCACATCCCAAAATATGAGCCAACTGAATATCAGAAAAGCCATATTCCTTAGCCTGACGCATCAACTCAGGCAAAATGTTTCTAAGGGTATGTTTTTTTAATTCTTTTTCTAAGTCTAAAATTTCTTTCATATTATATATAAACCAGGGATCAATTTTAGATAGTTCACAGATTTCATCTATACTTAGGCCTTCTTGCAGGGCATAGCGAATGTAGAAGAATCTATCAGCATTGGGATAGATAAGCTTTTTACGAATTTCGTCCAAATTTTTCTGATCTTTTTCTGGTATATCTCCACCATCAGCACCAAAGCCATATCGGCCTATTTCAATAGATCGGATCCCTTTTTGCAGAGCTTCTTTAAAAGTGCGTCCGATAGCCATAGCTTCACCAACAGCTTTCATTGAAATTCCCAGAACCGGATCTGCCTGGGGAAATTTTTCAAAAGCAAAACGACAAATCTTAAATACACAGTAATCTACTGTAGGCTCAAAAAAGGTATAAGTTTTTGCGGTAACATCGTTCTTAATTTCATCCAGAGTAAGTCCGATGGCTAATTTAGCGGCCACCCTGGCAATAGGAAATCCAGTTGCCTTAGAAGCTAAAGCTGAACTACGTGAAACCCGAGGGTTAACCTCTATTATTCTTACCTCGCCATCATCTGGATTGACCGCGTATTGTATGTTAGCACCACCACCGGTAACCCCAATTGCCCGGATAACTTTCTTTGACCAATTTACCAGGTTAATGTATTCTTGAGTGGTCAGAGTCTGTGCCGGAGCCACTACCGCACTATCACCAGTATGCACACCCATAGGGTCAATGTTTTCCATAGAACATACGATGACTACATTATCTTTGCAATCACGCATTATCTCAAATTCAATTTCCTTCCAGCCTATAACTGATTTTTCCACTAAGACTTGATGTACCGGGCTGAAGTCTAAAGCTCTTTCCAGACAGATCTTTAACTCATCTATATTATAGACTGCTGAGCCACCTGTTCCTCCCAGAGTAAAGGCTGGACGAAGTATTAAAGGAAAACCAATTTCTTCAGCTAATTTGAACCCATCTTTCACAGAATAGGCTAAGCCGGATTTGGGAACAGCTAAACCAATGGATTCCATAGTTTCTTTAAATAGTTTTCTGGATTCTGCTCTGGCAATGGCCTTTACAGAAGCACCAATAGCTTCAACTTTATATTTATTTAGAACTCCTTTTTCAGCCAAGAAATAGGTTATGTTTAAACCACTCTGTCCGCCCAGAGTAGAAAGAATGGCATCGGGTCTTTCTTTCTCAATTATCTTTTCTACAAATTCGGGAGTTAAAGGTTCAATATAGGTTCGATCAGCCATCTGAGGATCAGTCATAATGGTAGCTGGGTTAGAGTTTACCAGTATAATCTCGTATCCTTCCTCACGCAGGGCTTTGCAGGCCTGGGAACCTGAATAATCAAATTCACAGGCTTGACCAATAACAATGGGACCGGATCCAATGATAAGTATTTTCTTTAAATCTGTTCTTTTAGGCATAACTCTCTTCCTAATCTTTGCAAAAATATATTAAAATCCGTAGGAACATATTGCAGGCCAATTGCTGGATAACTTTTACTTTTAATTCCTTCTATACTTTGATCATTAATATTTATCTGGGTTACTTCTATATCTGTGTCTTTAAGTAAATTCTCATCTATAACATAAGAATGATTCTGAATGGTAATATTAACTTTTTTAGTTTTTAAATTGCGCACCGGTTGATTCATTCCATGATGACCACACTTCATCTGCTTGATTTTTCCTCCTAAAGCCATTCCTAAAATTAGATTGCCGGAAGCAATACCAAATATAGGTTTTTTTCCCAATAGATTTCTTACTTCATTGGCTATTTTAGAAAAACCTTTTAAATCTTCTGGCCCGCTGGAAAGAACAATTCCATCCGGATTTAGCTTTAAAATCTCGTTGGCTAAAGTTATAGCTGGAACTCGGATTACCTGGCAATTTGCATTCTTTAATCCGTTAAACAGGCTGTTAGTACCACCTAAATCTATGACTACAACCCTATATTCTATTCTTTCTGGAGCCTCCCAGAGGGTAACTTTAGAAATACTAGCTTCATTTATCAAATCTCTTTTCTCATAAGAAAATGCTTTAGTTTTCTCAATGAGGCTCTTTACATTAAAATCTTTGGTTGATACCACACCCCTCATCTCACCATTATCTCTAATATGGACTACCAGACCTCGCGTATCGATTCCTTCAATACCTATCAGGTTATTCTTCTTCATAAAATCTTCTAAACTTTCCTTAGACAGCCAGTTACTATAAATATGGCTATTTTCTTTAACAATTAAGGCTTCAGCCTGGACAGTGTCAGATTCGAAACCTGCTTCATTAATCCCGTAATTGCCGATAAGGGGATAAGTCATGGTGAGCATTAGCCCTCTATAGGAAGGATTGGTTATTGATTCTTGATAACCAATCACCCCTGTATAAAAGATTACCCTTCCTATTTTTTCTCCCCTCGCTCCAAATGAGCGACCCTCAAATATGGTTCCATCCTCTAATGCTAAAATTGCCTTCATGAAAACTCCCTTTGCCAAAAAGTAAAAATAATGGGGTCAGGTCTTGCATTCATGCATTTTTGTTGTTACACTTGTTATATTCCTCTGCTCGTTTCACGGCTCGACTCACAGTACAGTAATGAATCCCCAATTCTCTCGCTATTTGCGTTATCGTATATCCGTATGCTGGGTGTATACTCCGTTCAACTGCCTCATTCCTTTGCTTAAATTTGCCTCAGAGGTTTCAATGAGTAAATGATAATGATTGTTCATTAAACAATAGGAATGACACAACCAGCCGAACCTCTTTACCACCGAACAGGTAAGTATTCAGTGAAGCACGTATATCATGATAAATCAAAAAAGGGAGACAGTCCCCTTTTTTGCCAATGACACGGGGTTCACTGAGTATTTACCCTGAAGATTCTATTCTCAGTGGTCTTGTCATAACAAAACATACTATATCAAATTAAATGTTTTATTGCAAGACCTGACCCCAATTTTTCATTGCAAAGTTGACCAGTGGGGAAGAAAAGATATAATAAGCCTTGAAAACTTTCTGTAATCTTTGAGAGATTGCCACGCCTGCCCCGTAGAGTAAGCTTTGCTACTCAACGGGGCCTGCCTTCGACAGGCTCGCAATGACACAAAAGGGAAAAGTTTTAGGAAAGCTAAACTATTTTTCAGGAGGGAAAGATGAATAAATATTATAATTTTACTGTGATCATTGAAAAAGAAGGCGAAGGTGGGTTTCATGCATTTTGCCCTACTTTGCCTGGATGTCATACACAAGGAGAGACATTTGAGGAGACAGTAAACAATATTGAAGATGCTATAAAACTTTACTTGGAAAGTTTAATTGCTCATAATGAGCCGTTACCTGAGGAAGATATAATTATTAAGCCGCTACGAGTTACCCTATGAGCGATAGGTTGCCACAGGTAAAGGCTAAGGATGTTGTGCATGTTGCTATAAAGCTGGGATTTAGATTTGACCGTCAATCAGGAAGTCATGCAATTTATTACCGAGAGTCAGATAAAAAAAAGAATAGTTGTTCCTATTCATTCAGGTAAGGATATTAAGCGAAAAACCTTATTAGGAATCATTAAGGATATGGGAATAAAAGTGAGGGAATTTAAGAAATTACTATGAAAAGGAAGGAAGGGGATCAGGTCTCAACAAAAATCGGACTTCCGCCGAACTGTTGACAAGGAGATGGATTAGAGTTAATATAAAACAATGGTAACAGTTTTCCTAAAGAATGCAAGGCTTCTTGCTATCCCTTTACATATATATTGAAGCTTAACTATAAGTATGACCATATAAAACCAGAAAAAACATTTGATTCTTGAAACGGTTGAATCACCGCCGTGAGGTAGTTGAGTGTTAGATACAAAAAAGGAGAGATAATAGGCCTGACTATTCTTAATGCAAGTAAAGAAAAGCTAAAACAGCGTAAATCGCAGGGGTGAATTATTGAAACTTGAAAAACAAAAAAGAAAAGCCTTAGATAATTTCGTAACAACATTACGTGAGCATCTAAAAGAAAAACTATGGGGGGTTTATTTATTTGGTAGTGTAGCAAAGGAAACTGCCAGAGAGGGAAGTGATATTGATGTGCTAATAGTTTATGCAGATTTGAATGAACGTAAACTTCTGGAGACAATTAGCGAGATAAGTTTTAAGGTTGCTTTAGAGACAGGAGAGTTAATTGAAGCTATCCCTATATCTAAAGAGGAATATGAAAAATCCATAGGACATTCTCCTTTTCTATGGGAGGTCCTTGAATTTGGAACTTCACTGTTTACCCGGCTGAAAGGTACAAAGTGGGAGTTGGAGTTCAATGACTACATAGAATTAGCCAAAGAGTATCTCCAGTATGCTGAAGATGCTGTTGTTGAAAACAAACTCCGACTATCCATTGACAAAGGCTGAACAGTAATCTTCTTTTAGCATATACCTTCCTAAGAGCTGCATTTATAGCCTCCGACATATCAGGAAATATACTAAGCCTTATCTCTTCTGCTATCTTTTCATATAAATCTTCTGATATATAGCGAGTAGGGATTAATGTATAATTGCTTTATTTTATTCGCTTTTATTCATTTGCACATATACTTGATTCACTCTTTTGCTCTTTATTCCATCTTGAGCCAGCTGCATTTTTCATACTCAAGAAGAGAAAGACTTGCTCAATAAATAGAACGTGCATGGAAAATCTTTTAATTTCAGAGGTTCGGAAAACTCGACATTTTTGAAGGTCATTGAGCATATTTTTTGGTGATTGTGACAGGTGGAATTATTCTTGCAATTCTACGTCAAATAAGAACTTTAGCTGAAATTTATTGGGAGTTTTGCCTCTGATGTTATTAATCCGGGTAGCAAACTCAGAGATCTTTAAACAAGGTGATTATAGGCTCAGTGCGTGGATCTTCCATCTTATCTGAAAGAGCGTAGGATATCTGAATG
>JAUWJM010000124.1 GCA_030607715.1 Candidatus Aerophobota bacterium | reverse complement strand
CTCACCCGTATATTACTACTGGAAAAAAGGAGAACAAATTTGGCCTATCCTTTTTTGCTGCTGAAAAGCTCTATGAGAAGGCAAGAAAAAAAGATGAGTTAAAACTTACTGGCATTCATATGCATATAGGCTCTCAAATAACCACCTTGGATCCTTATCTTAAAGCCTGGGAAAAACTGGAAACATTTCTTACTGCCTTAGAAGATAAGGGAATACACTTAGACTATATAGACATGGGAGGAGGATTTGGGATAAGCTACCGAGAAAATGAGGGAGAATTAAGAGTTGAACCCTTAGCCGAAAAAATACTCTCTCTTAAGAAGAAGAGAAATTTTAAACTTATCTTAGAGCCAGGAAGGTATTTAACAGGAAAAGCAGGGGCTTTAATTACTCAGGTTCTTTATAAAAAGAGAGGAGAGGAAAAAACATTTCTGATAGTAGATGCCGGGATGAACGATCTTATCAGGCCTTCTCTTTACGGAGCCTATCACAGAATATTAAAAATTGAAAGACCTTCTCCTGCCCTGAGTCTCGAAATAGTAGATGTGGTAGGACCGGTATGTGAGTCAGGGGACTTCTTTGCTCAAGAAAAAGAGATGCCCTTTACTCAAGAGGGAGAATACTTAGCTATTATGGACACAGGAGCCTACGGTTTTTCTATGAGTTCTACTTACAATGGCAGACCAAGAACAGCTGAGGTTCTGGTAAAAAACGAAAAATGGTGGATAACAAGACAAAGGGGGGAATATGAGGATTTAATAAAAGGTGAGTGTATTCCCGGGGAACTATTTACAAAAGCTGAACCTGCAAAAATCAAAGATATCCCCTTTGCTAAATTTGAGGGAAGTGGCAATGACTTTGTAATTATAGATAATTACCAGAAAATCATCCAAAAACCTCAAGACCTTGCTCGCAAGATATGTCAGCGGAAAAAAGGAATTGGAGCAGATGGTTTAATTTTAATTGAGAGGGCAAAAAAATGTGATTTTACTATGCACACCTTTAATCCTGATGGTTCAGAAGCTGAGATGTGTGGCAATGGAGCAAGATGTGCCGCAAAATTTGCCTACATTAAAGGAATCACAGGCATTAATTCTACTTTTCAAACCTTAGCTGGTAAAATTAAAGCTCAAATTAAAGAAAATACAGTAAAGATAATCATGAAGGACCCTTTTGATTTGCAAATTAACATAAAATTAACCTTAGATGGAATAGAGTATCAGGGATGTTACTTAAATACAGGGGTTCCTCACCTGGTTATCTTTTCTCCTGAAGTGAATAAAATCCCTTTAAAAGACCTTGCTCCTAAGATAAGGTATCATCAGTTGTTTCAACCACAGGGGAC
Organism: Candidatus Aerophobota bacterium; assembly: GCA_030607715.1. The sequence goes on along the minus strand of JAUWJM010000124.1, from coordinate 3,743 downwards.
AAATGTGGACTTTGTGGAGGTAAAAGAGGACAGAATTAAAATAAGAACTTACGAAAGAGGGGTGGAGGATGAAACCCTGGGTTGTGGCACAGGAGCAGTGGCCTCAGCCATAGCAACTTTTATAAGCTATCAACTTTTACCTCCTCTTAAAGTAATAATGAGGGGAGGGGAGGTTACTGTATGGTTTGAACATCAAGGAGGGAAAAGTTTTACTAATGTTTTTCTAGAAGGAGAAGCAAACCTTGTTTATCAAGGAAACTTAAAGGAGAATGAGTATGTTTAAAGGATGTTTGGTGGCTATTGTTACCCCTTTTAGAAAAGGGGAAGTGGATGAGGATAAATTTAGAGAGCTCATTCAATTCCAACTAAAAAAGGGAACAGACGGAATAGTTCCCTGTGGAACTACAGGAGAATCCCCCACATTATCTCAGGAGGAACACAAACGTCTCATCCAGATAACAGTGGAAGAAGTTAAAAAAAGGGTTCCTGTAATTGCAGGAACAGGTTCTAACTCCACTCGGGAGGCAGAGGGATTAACTCAATACGCTAAAGAAGTGGGCGCAGATGGAGCCTTAATTATAACTCCCTATTACAACAAACCAACTCCTAATGGCTTGAAGGCTCATTACCAAAGATTAGAAAAAATTGGACTTCCCATAATTATCTATAATGTTCCCTCTCGAACAGGGACAAATATACCTCCCTGTGTTGTAGGAGAGCTATCTCAACTGAAAAATATAGTGGGGATAAAGGAGGCAAGCGGAGATATGGATCAGATCTCTGATATCTTTTCTTCCTGCAAATCTAACTTTGCTATTCTTTCCGGAAATGATTCTCATACTCTACCTATTTTAGCTCTGGGAGGAGTGGGAGTAATATCGGTTTTAGCTAATATTCTACCTCAGGAAATGAAAAATCTGGTAGGATCCTGGCTTGAAGGCAATTATGAAAAAGCAAGAGAACTTCATTACCAACTTTATCCTCTGTGTAAAGCAATGTTTATTGAAACAAATCCCATACCTGTAAAAACAGCCCTGGCTAAGCTGAAAATGATTGAAAAGGAATGGAGATATCCTTTAGTGGAAATGAAAAGAGAAAATGAGGAAAAATTAGAAAAAGCCCTTTCCCGGTATGGATTAATTTAATATATGTAGGGGGAAAAATGACCTCAGTTTATATTGGTATTGGTTCTAACAAGGGGGAAAGAATTAAAAACATAGAAGAGGCTCTGGGTAAAATAAAAAAAGAGATCTATATTCAAAAGGTAAGCTCTCTTTATCTCACTGAACCAGTAAAAACAAAAGGAGGCTGGTTTGTAAATTGTGTAGCTGAAGGAAAAACTAATAAACTTGCCCGAGAACTCTTAACTTATCTGTTCCAAATAGAAAAAGAGATGGGGAGAATTAGAAAAAGAGATGGGGAGAAAAGATCAATTGATCTGGATGTTTTGCTTTACGGACAAGAGATAATCCAGGAGAAAGACCTTACTGTCCCTCATCTTCTATTGCATCAGCGACGTTTTGTCTTAACTCCTCTATCAGAGATAAATCCTAAATTAAACCATCCTCTTTTAAACAAAACTGTTGATGAACTTTTAAAAGAACTCAAAGACCCTCACCAGGTAGAAAAAATTAAAGAAATCAATGCTAACAATCAAAACTAAAGGATTGGGTAAAATCTATCAAGGATATAGGGGATTTTTAAGAAAAAGAGAGACCTTAGCCTTAAAAGATTTGAATTTAGAGATAGAAAGAGGTGAGGTTTTTGGACTTTTAGGGTTAAACGGGGCCGGCAAAACTACTGTTCTTAAAATATTGTTAGGTTTTACTCCTCCAAGTTGGGGAGAATTTGAACTTTTGGGAGAAAAGGGCATAAATAATCAGGTAAAGAAAAAGATAGGATTTTTACCCGAGGATCCCAATCTTTACGATTTTCTTAGCGCAGAGCAGTTTTTGGATTTTTGTGGAAAACTCTTTAGTCTTTCGCTTACGGAAAGAAAAATAAAAACAGAGAGGTTATTAGAACTATTGTCCTTAACCTCAGCTAAGAAAATTCCTGTAAAAGAATTTTCTAAAGGAATGATTCAACGTCTGGGTATTGCCTCTTCTTTAATAAATGATCCAGAGCTTGTCTTTTTTGATGAACCTTTAAGTGGTTTGGATCCCCTGGGAAGAAAAAGGGTAAAGGATGTTATTTTAAACCTTAAAGAAAAAAACAAGACTGTGTTCTTTTCCTCTCACATTTTAGCTGAGGTAGAAGAGATATGTGACAGAATAGGCATTCTCCATAAGGGAAAGCTTATAGCCTCCAGGAATATGGAAGAAATCACTGCAGAGGAAGTCTCTCTGGAAGAGTTCTTCCTCCAAATAGTAAAGAACGCATCGGAAGAGACCCTGAATCCCCCTCCCCTTAATCCCCCCACCAAGGGAGGGGAGATGAAGAAAGAAGAAAGGAAATTAAATTGAGGAGTATGACCGGTTATGGAGAAAAAAGAATCCAGAAAGAAAAAGTGGCCATCTTTGTCCAGATAAAAACTCTTAATCATAGATTCCTACAAGTAAAACTGATCTGTCCTGAGGCCATTCCCTATAAGTGGGAAAAGAAAATAGAGAGCCTTGTTAAAGATAAAATTAAAAGAGGTCAGGTAGATGTAAACTTAAAGATAAACAAAAAAGGAACTTCCTTTCTCCAAATTAAACCAAATCTTGAGCTTGCTTCTAAATACTATGAAGCCTTAACCTATTTATCTAAAAACCTAAAATTAAAGGATACCATGAGTCTGTCACATCTCTCAACTTTTCCCGGGGTGATAGAGGTGGTAGAAAAAAATGAGCGGGAAAAAATAGAAAAGTTAATCGGGCAAGCTGTAAAAGAAAGTCTAAGAAAAGTATTAAACACAAGGGAAAAAGAGGGGGGAAAACATATGGATAGTATTCTGGAGTGCATTGAAGAAATTGACTCTAAAATTGCGAAAATTGAAAGAGAAGCTCCTCTATCCCAGAATCTATATCGAGAAAAAACAAAAGAAGAACTGCTACAGATCATAGGAGAAAAGATAAATTCAACCACAGCTAATCAAATAGTCATATTAATTACCCGAGGAGATATTAAGGAAGAATTAGTTCGTTTTCTTTCTTCTTTAGATCACCTCAAAAAAACTCTACAAGAAAAAGAGCCAATAGGAAAAAAGATAAACTTTATCTTACAGGAACTCACCAGAGAAATTAATACATTGGGAGCAAAGTCTAATTCTCTTCTAATTTCTAAGCTGGTAGTTGAAATTAAGGATAACTTAGAGAGAATTAGAGAGCAGGCTTATAACTTAGAGTAGAAAGAGGATTAAGGATTGTTAAAGAAGAAACAAGGATTAATTCTTGTTATCTCAGCTCCTGCTGGTGCAGGTAAAACCACTCTTTGTAAAAGACTTCTCCAGGTTTTTCCTTCTTTTACTTATTCAGTGTCTTTTACTACTCGTCCTCCTCGAAAAAATGAAATTGAAGGTGTAGATTACTATTTTGTTTCTCCAGAAGAGTTTGAAAAAATGATAGGGGAACAAACTTTTCTGGAATGGGCAGAAGTTCATGGACAGTTCTACGGCACCTCAGCAAAGCTTCTGGATAGAGCTATAGAAGGAGAGAAAGATGGAGTTTTAGAAGTAGATGTAAAGGGAGGTAAAAAAATTAAAGAAAGATACCCTGAGGCTTTTTTAATCTTTGTTCTCCCTCCTTCCTGTGAAGAATTAG
>JAUWJM010000131.1 GCA_030607715.1 Candidatus Aerophobota bacterium | reverse complement strand
CTTTGATTTTTTTCTACTCTTTTTTTAATCTCTTTTAAAAGATCATCTACAGGGTGGGTAGCTGGCTTTACCTTTATTTTGGGGTCTATCAGACCTGTAGGACGAATAATTTGTTCTACTATTTGCGAGCTTCTCTTAAACTCATAAAGGGAAGGTGTAGCTGAGACATAAATTACTCGATTGATTAGGCTCTCAAATTCACTAAACTTTAAAGGACGATTATCATAAGCTGAGGGAAGACGAAAACCATAGTTTACCAGATTATTTTTACGGGATCTGTCCCCTCCGTACATAGCATGCAGTTGAGGAATAGTTTGATGAGATTCATCTATAAAGAGCAGATAGTCCTGAAAAAAATAATCCAGCAAGCAGAAAGGTCTCTCTCCCGGAACTCTTCCATCAAAGTAGCGGGAATAGTTTTCTATCCCTGTGCAGTAGCCAACTTCCTTTATCATCTCCAGATCATAGTGAGTCCTTGATTTTAGCCTTTGAGCCTCCAGCAATTTACCTTGACTGTGAAGCTCTTCCAATCTGTGTTTTAGCTCTTTTTTAATGGCATCCAGGGCATAGCTTACCCTATCGGGAGGAGCAAGATAATGAGTAGCTGGATAAATATAAATCTCATTTACATATTCTTTTACTTTTCCAGTAAGAGGGTTAAAAGATGAGATTTTCTCTATCTCATCTCCCCATAGCTCTATTCTAATGGCATCCTCTTCATAAGCAGGAAGTATCTCAATTAAATCACCCCTTACTCTAAATTTTCCTCGGGAAAAATCAATGTCATTACGCTCGTATCTTATCTGCACCAGTTTTTTAAGGATTGTCTGGCGAGGTATCTCCTCTCCCACTTTAGCTTTTAAGAGCATTTCTTGATAATCTCGAGGAGAGCCCAATCCATAAATACAGCTTACGCTGGCTACAATTATGGTATCAGGACATTCCAGGAGACTTCGAGTTGCTGAGTGACGCATCATATCAATTTTTTCATTTATGGAAGCATCCTTTTCAATGTAAGTATCAGTTTGAGGAAGATAGGCCTCAGGTTGATAGTAATCATAATAGGAGACAAAGTACTCCACTCTATTATTGGGAAAAAGAGAGGCGAACTCACTAAACAGTTGAGCTGCTAAGGTCTTATTATGAGAGATTACCAGAGTGGGCTTTCCTATATTCTGGATAACATTAGCTACAGTGAATGTCTTTCCACTGCCGGTCACTCCTACTAAAGTTTGCTCTTTGTCCCCTCTTAGTATCCCTTCTGTTAGTTTCTCAATAGCCTTAGGTTGATCTCCCTGAGGTTTTAAGTAAGTAGTTAGCTGGAAGTGAGCTTTTTTCATTTCTTGAATAACTGTCTATACTCAGGAACAACATCAGCGGAGAAACGCTCAACTCCCTCACGGGTTTTAGGGTGCTGTATTATCTGTTCAATTACAGCAAGGGGTATGGTGGCAATATGAGCCCCCACTTCGGCTATTTCTCTTACCTGTCTTGCGTTTCTCATACTGGCAGCTATTATCTCGGTTTTTATTCCGTAATTCAGATAAATAGTTACAATACTTCTTACCAGATCAACTCCACTTTCAATGCCATTATCTCTTCCTAAGTTAGCGGCCTCTTTTATTTTCTTGTCCTGGTAGATAGCATTAATTTCTTCATTAAAGTAATCTTCCAGATGCTCCTCAAAGTTATCCTCACCGATTCTCTTTATTATTTCAGGGTCAAAATAATCTCCCTTAGCAAAGCTAATTCCCAGGTTTTTTCTTATATAATCATCCACTCTTCCAGCAAAGGGACTGGCATAACTTGCTCCTGCCTTAGCTGCTAAAAGAGCCTGTTCTGGAGTCATTATTAAAGTGCAGTTAATTGGGATACCCTGTCCGCTGAGTTCTTTTATGGCTTTTAAACCTTCATAATTTCCCAGGAGAGAATTATTGGTAGAAGTGTTAATGGGGACTTTTATGGCTACATTTTGGGCAATCGGGTTAAACTTTTCGAACAATAACAGCCCTTCCTGGACCATTTCCTTACTGGTTAAGCTAATTACCTCCAGACTAACTGGATTCCCTTTGCCAGCAGTAATGCATATTTCCTTAATATAGTCAGCTATATTTATATTCTTACCCTGGAGTTTTTCTGCATCCACAGCTTTTTTTATCAATGAAGGATTGGTAGTTACTCCATCTACTATTCCCCAACTGCAGGCCTCTTTGATTTCATTTAGTTTTGCCGTGTCTACGAAAATTTTCATTTTTTCCTCTCCTTGTATATATAAGTAATGTCAAAAATTAGCTATGTTATTTCACCTTCTCTAAGAGTTGAAAATAGCGTTCTCTGCTCATTAAGTATGTCTTCAAGGGTACCCATCTTTTCTGCCTCTTCAAGAAATAGTTTTATAGCGGTTTTGAGCATTTTCTTAGCATGCTCTACAGTGTTTCCACAACTTGAAATATCAAGCTCAGGAGAATAAGCAACATAACTTATGTCTTCTTTGAAAACAATCATATCAAACTCAATTTGTATCATCTTTCCTCTCCTCGTATAATATGTTAGTCTTATATTTATAGCAATTTTACTATTTCAGTCAAGAATTTTATCTTTTTTCTTTTAATTGCTGGCGATAAATCCTTCTTATCTGGTGAAAAATTTGGAGATAAGCTTCACTTTTGTAATCTGGATAAGTCCATTCCCAGGGTTTAAATCCTTTCTCCTCGTATCTTAAAGTTACCTCTGCATATATCCCTTTTCCTAAGTAAATCCGATGAGCGTAATTTTTGGTAGTAACTAAAATTAATTTAGCGGAAGATAAATAGCCCGGATCAATATTGATGAGTCTTTTTTTGGAGTTAGGGTATAGAAAGGATTGCTCTAATTCATTGGTAAATAATTTAATTTGGGCAATTTCTTCAGGATCAATTAATGAGCGAAAGCTAAAGAATTTTCTTTTAAGATTTTTACCCATTTCATCCTCATAGTATCTGGTGTAGATGAAAGGAAGAGGGGGGCTTTGAAAGTCAATTAGGCCAAATTTTTGTTCCATAGCCTCCTTTACCTTTTTAAATAAATTCTCCTTTGCCGAAATCATACCCACAATTAATTTCACCAGGGAAGGTAGTTCAATTTCTCCCATTTTCCTCTCCAGAATAGTTAAACTGTCTTCATATTAGTACACTTATTGATTTGGTCAAATTTTCCCTTGACAAAATTTTTTTTATTCAGTAGTTATGGTATAATGATATCAAATTTTACCATAAGAAATGAAGCGCCCTTATGGCATGCCAATAGAGAATCTCAAAACAATAACTGAGGTAATTGAAAAGTGCGGAAAAATATCCTCTTAATTCAAGTGCGCACAGATGAATCAAAAAGAAAAATAAATCTGTCCCCTTTTATTCTTTTATTTAGTCAAGATAGTCTGGTAGTCCTGTAATCTGTTGAAAGGTAATAGATAAACATAAAGAAAAGTGAAGTTCTGCTACTATTTTTGACATTAATTTATGTGAAAGGAGAACATTACAATGAGTAAATTTATTGTTCCTTTGGAAAAACCCAGACCTGATATTGAGCATTGGGTTAAGGTTGTTAAAGGGGAGGAGGCTCCTGAACGTCCACCAATGGTTGAATATCTGGTTGACGATGCAGTAATGAAACCAATTTTAACGCAGATGATGGGGCGGGAGTGGGTTACCACTTTTGATAAAGAGGAATTCATAGGTGGGCAAATGGATTTTTCTCGTGAGTCCATGGAAACAACCAGGCGCTTTCTTGACAACCAGATTGCTTTTTGGTATCATATGGGTTATGATTTTGCCCGGGTTGAGGTAAGCCTGGCGTTGCCCGCTGAGAGTCGCGTTACTAAAGATACCAGTGCTCACGCTGAGGGTGCCAATCGTGCCTGGGCAGAAACTGGCATTGGACCTATTCACGACTGGGAAACTTATGAGAAGTATCCCTGGCCAGTGGTCAAGGATAGTGATTTTTTCATCCATGAGTACATAACCTCGCACTTGCCTGATGGACTCGGGTTTATTACCTGTCATGCCGGTGGCATATTTGAACACGTATGTCAGCTACTGGGTCACGAGGGGATGTGTTATGTTTTACTTGATAATCCCAGGCTTTTTCAAGCTGTGACTAACCGATTGGGTAAGTTAATTGAGGAATATAACCGTCACCTTCTCCAGTTACCTAATCTTTACGCAATTTTCCAGGGTGATGATATGGGTTTTCACAGTAGCACGATGATCTCACCAGTCTATCTGGGGGAATACATCCTTCCCTGGCATAAGAGATATGCCGAGATGGCACATGAAAAGGGTATACTTTATCTTCTGCACAACTGTGGATGCGTGGATAGTATTATGGATGACCTGATTGAAGATGTGGGGATTGATGGCAAGCACTCCTATGAGGATGCAATTACACCAATCTGGGAATATAAGAAACTCTGGGGGGACAAAATAGCTCTGCTTGGAGGTGTTGATATGGATAAGTTAGCGCGCTACACACCCGATGATCTAAGAGCATATGTGCGAGGAGTTATGGATAGGTGCCGCGAAGGTGGTCGGTTCGCAGTTGGGGCCGGTAATTCAGTGGCAAGCTATATTCCAGTGGAAAATTATCTAACAATGCTGGATACTGCATTAACATATTAATAAACAAGCTGCAGGATACCTTCTCCTGAGATGAAGTAACAGGTAAGTTTTTCTAAAAGCTAAGGGATAAAGACGAGGTTGGCTATCCGCAGGGATTCGCCAAAATACTTTTTGAAAACTAAACTATTACAAGAAATTAAGAGGTGAGAAATGCCTTATGGTTATACCGGGAAAATTTTAAGGATTAATTTATCCAATGGGAAAATACGG
>JAUWJM010000004.1 GCA_030607715.1 Candidatus Aerophobota bacterium | reverse complement strand
TTAGAGATTAAACTCTTTGAAGCAAAGGAAAGCGACTTAAAACAACATCTTGAAGACTATGGACAGGTACAGTTAAAATTTGAAGAATCTAGAGGATATGGACTAAAATTTCAGGCAAAAAAAATATTGGTGGGGCTGGGTTTTAAAGAAATAGATTTTTTTAGAGCCACTGATGAGTTTAGTGGTGGGTGGCTTATGCGTATTGCTTTAGCTAAACTGCTCCTAAATCCGCCAGATCTTATGATGTTAGATGAACCAACAAATCATCTGGACCTGGAGTCACTTCTATGGCTACAAGATTATCTGCATTCATATAATGGAGCATTAATATTTACATCTCATGATAGGGCTTTTATCAACGACCTATCTACCAGGGTCGTGGACATAGATAGAGCTAAACTGGTAAGTTATCGTGGAAACTACGATGACTATGTTGAGAATAAGAAAAAACGCAAAGAATTATTAGTTGCTACTCATAAGACGCAGGAACGGAAAATTAAGCAAGCTCAAAAGTTCATTGACCGATTCCGCGCCACCGCAAGTCGAGCAAGCCTGGTGCAGAGTAGAATAAAAGCACTGGAAAAGATGAAGAAAGTAGAAATACTTAAGGAAAAAAAGAAAATCCGTTTTCATTTTCCTCAACCTTCACGTAGCGGCTATGAAATAATTGTCCTTAAGGATATACATAAGAGTTATGGTGATAATGAAGTGTATCGAGGTATAGATTTTACCATATATCGGCAAGATAGGATTGCCCTGGTTGGACCAAATGGGGCGGGAAAATCTACTCTCTTAAGAATTTTGGCTGACGTGCTGGAAATTGATAAGTGCATAAGAACGATAGGACATAATGTAAATGCAGGATACTACCCACAATACAGGCTGGACATGTTAAATATGCACAATACGTGTCTGGAAGAGATAGAAGGGGTATATCCTAACAGGCGAGAAACAGACATAAGGAAACTACTGGGCAGATTTCTCTTCCCTGGGGATGATGCGTATAAAAAGGTATCCGTCTTAAGTGGAGGAGAAAAAAGTAGATTGATATTGGCTAAAATATTGTCCAATCCTCCAAACTTTTTACTCATGGATGAACCTATAAACCACTTGGATATTCCTTCTCGGGATATCCTTATAGAAGCGTTAACAGAATTTACCGGTACTCTATGTTTCATAAGCCATGATGAATATTTCATAAGAAAGGTAGCCAATAAAATCATTGAGATAAAAAATGAAATGTTGCACATATATCCGGGGGGTTATGATTATTATATATATAAAAAAGAACTTGAGAAAAAGGACAGTAATCAGATAAATTTTGATGAGGCAAAAAGGATAAAACCCGGTAAGAGAGTTGTTACAAAGCCAAATCAAGAAAAAAAAGAAAAAGATATTCTTAATGAAAGATTATCAGAAATAGAAAAAGAACTGTCCAAGCTGTTTGCCCGATTGGATGAACTGAATAAAATACTATCAGAACCTCAGAATTACAAAAATAATAATTTTATCTCTCTTGCTAAAGAGTATAACGAAGTGAATGCAAAAGTAGATACACTTACAATTGAGTGGGAACGATATGCTGAAAAACTGACGAAATATGAAATAGCTAATTAAAAAAGCACATAACCACACTGCCATGTAATCAGGAGAAAGATGACATGAAAAAAAAACTAAATGATTTTTTCCAGAAAAGGGAACCCTCAAACCAGAAGATATTAACTGTGATGGATGCACTGTTGGAAAAAGATTTATCAAGTTTTACAAAGTTTGTGAAGTAAGACGTTGTGGACTTGAGAAAAATGTCGCCAACTGTGCTTATTGCGAGGAGTATCCCTGTGAAAAACTGGATAAGCTTTGGGGGGAAATCCAGACTCCTGAGGCAAAAGAGACTCTCGAAGAAATAAGAAAAAATCTCTAAATATACTATAGGCAAACGCCATTTAACAGGGTGTATCTGGTTAGACCTTTCGTTTCATCCCGAACCAAATCCACTTCGGCAACTTCGAGCCTAAACTTTCACATCGTGCTTGAGCCTGCGGGTATCATCGCTTCGAAATCTGCACCACCACTCCCAGACACACCACTGCAACCAGGATAGGAATGATGGTACATCGGAAGGAACTGATGAGTCCCCATCTATCTGCAATAAATCCGAAAAGAAGAGGAGATAAAATCTGAGCCAGGCCAACTATACTTATTATCCCCCCATATATTTTCCCTCTTATTCTCTCCGAGGTAACCTTCCTCAGCCACATATTTTGGGCGGGCCAGGTTCCAATGTAGGCGAAGCCTATTAATATGAGAAAAATAGCAATTGCCAGGAAAGGAAAAGGCAGAGTAATAGCAAAAATCGCAGGTATAACAATTATGACAAGAGTAAGAATTATCTTCAACGGTGAGAGGTAGTCAGAGAGTACGCCGGATCCAATCCCACCTGCAATAGCTCCTACCCAGAGGAAGATAGGGAAAAAAGAGGCCTTCTCAGCGGGTAGTCCCTTGATGTCTACTCCAAACAGAGGAAGGAAGGAAATAATGGCCACAATACCAAATATCTGGAATCCCCGACCAACGTAGAACAGGATGAAGGATTTAAGGCTTATGGGGTGAGAGGAAGGTGGGCTACAAGAATCTTTCCGGCTTCTCTGGGAAGGAGTCTCTTTTTCCACATATTTTAAACTGTACCGAGAAAAGAGAAAGGTGAGACCAAGAGCCGCATTGGGAAGAACCAAAATAAGGGCGGTAAGTCTCCATCCCAAAGAAGAGACAAGAGGGATAAAGGCAAAAGTCATGGTAAGGATCCCGACACTTCCTATTACCTCAAATAAACCGAAGGATATTCCTCTCTTCCAGTTCCTGCTCAAAAAGGCCATTCCCACAGGATGGAACACGCTCACTCCAATTCCAAAGACACCAATAGCTGCCAGTATCTGCAGATAGGTTTTAGTGAACAGAAGAAGAGGAACTGCTGCCACAGTGATAAGGAAGCCAAACGCGAGAACCTTTCTGTTCTCATATAAATCGGCGAGATGCCCGCTTATCATGGAAAAAATCAAAATGACAGTGGAAAAACAGGTAAGGATAAGCCCTGCATAGGTGTAGGAGAAATGAAGCTCCTCCCTAATAAGGGGTAAAAGAAGAGGAATCATAAGCCAGCATACATCATTGACAGCATGGCCTAACGAGATGAGAATAAAGGTACTTTTTCCTGCTTGTTGCCTTTGCATAATCTTTACGGCTCCAGTACCATGAATCCAGCTTTCTTATCTTCCCTGTGCTGTGCGTTACTGTCCACAATTTCCAGGATGGTAACCTTGTCCTCCAACTGTATCACAAATATTCTCCCAACTTCTCCTTCACTTTTGCCTCATTGACTCCCCTCAATTTTAAAAACCAATTTATTATAGCATTGATAAGTAGTATTGTAAAATTCAGAGCCTTCTTTAGATGATTTGATCAGAAAAATTGAAAGTTCCCTAAGCTGACATTTAGCAAACATTCCAAAGGAAGTCAAAACAGATTTGACTTCCTTTTTCTTTTTTGATATAATCCTATATGTATATATAATATGAATATATAAGAAAACTTATAATGCCAGATAGAAAAACCCTTAGCGAGATTCGCCAACAAATAGTTTGGCTAAGAGAAAAAAGAGAGAAATTAGAGAACTCACTTTTTAGACCGAAAAAGATGATTAAAGCATCCCTAATCTTTTTACCTAACTATTGTGGTAAAAAGGATTGTAGATGTAAGAGGGGATTCCCTCATGGTCCATATCCTTATCTTTCTGAGAGAAGATGCGGCAAAACCAGAATGACTTATGTAAAAAAAGATAATCTTTATGGAATAAAGCTTCATGCAGAAGAATATACAAGATTTCAACATGGGCTTGCTTCCCTTACCAAGATTAACCAAAAGATACGATCCCTTTTAGAAAAAATAAGAGATCTTAATTGCCAAACGATAGATGAATACAGGAGGAGATAGATGAGAGAAACAATAATAAAGTATGGGTAAGGAATGAAAAACAAGTAGAGGAGGCTATTATTAATGGGGAAGATGTGGCAAATACTAGACAAGTGATTTTGGGAATAATGAGTTCCTCATTGATTTTCTAAAAGAGAAAGGTATTTGGGATATCATAACCGGCATAAAAACCTAAAATGAAAAAGAATAATGGATATCCATCAAAGATTATCCTGGGCACTCTTGTTATAAAAGAGCTTTTGTGCATAGGAAAACTATCCGGGGTTGGTAAGATTATCCGAGATGGGAAACTTGCCTCTAACATTGGTTTTAATATTGAGAAAATTAAAAAAGCAAAAGAAAAGGAAAAAGGAGTAATTGATCTTGGTACTTTAAGAAATCACCTAAAGAAAATCCCTAAAACTTCAATCAAACAAAGCCCTCTACAAACACTTGAAAATTTTAAGGGATAAAAGATGGATAAGAACTCATCAGGTATGTAGCTGATGCAGTAGAACTGGAAGTTCCTTACGGAAAGATGTTTGAAGGAATAGGAAAGGTTTGTAATAAAAAGTATATATATGGCTACAAATTAGAGCTTTTAATGAATGTGACCCAAACGGAAAGACTTAGATTCATAGGGGCAGCATTATTTCCTATAAACAGCGATGAAAGGTCTCTTCTCATTGATATTTTCTCTAAAGATAGAAAAGCACTCAGGTAAAGGTAAGGTAAAGGAAATAATAGAAAGCCTTACCTTGGATAGAGGCTATTGGGGAGGACATTTCTTATGGAAGCTGAAACTATAGATGGGGAGTAGATTTTGTTACCATGGCAAGAGATGATAATCTTGATTTTGTAAAACATGTAGATTACTATTTAAGGGTAATAAAGCCTAAATTTCAGGAAAGATGGATAACAGTTAAGAAAAGAGTAATCTCTTTTTAATTTGTTCAGGGAACATTTAGGTTAAGATTAGGGCAGATATTGCTTTTTTCTTGCTATTAGCTCATAAACACCAAAAGAGGAGGCAAATTCATGTAAGTTAGTCTCTCTTGTGCCATTTCACTTTTAATTAAAATTTTTGTTTTTACTAAATTTGTCCCAAGGCCTAAAATAAAGATTTACTTTCAATTTTTCAGACTTTTTGTTGACGACTGTCCTTCCATAAGATATAATGCAAATGTACAGGAATAAATTATGTGAGGTCTAAATTGAGTTTTAAACCTATCTCTGTAGAGAAAAAAATAGAAGCAGTATCCAGAGTAATATCAGGGAACAAGATACAGCCAGTAGCTAGGGAAATTGGAGTTCATAGATCTTCTGTATACACCTGGAGGGAAAGGGCATTGAATGCTTTAGAGCAAGCATTAGAGCCTCGTAAGCGAGGCCCTAAATTTAAACATCCTCAAAAAACACCTGAGAGAAATCTAAGAGAGGAAATCGATAAGCTAAAGGCTTGTTTGAAGGAAAAAGAAAGGCAAATATATCTACTAAAACAGAAGCTAGAACCACAAGGGGATGATTCAAAACCCGTAAGATGTCCTAATCGTGGATGTGAGAAAGTCTACAGAAACAGTACTTATAAAATAAGGCCCAAAGGATTCTTTGATAACTTAAAAACTTACAAGGAAGAGCTTATTCAACGCTTTATCTGTCCTTATTGTAAAATTAGAAAGGACAATACCTCTATGCCGCTTTTTATGGATAACCCTATAAAAATTAGAAATGATTTCGAGGAATACAAACAGTATTATAATGACAATATAGAAAAAAGGCTACCAAAAAATTGGGATGAAATAGTCAAAAGGCTTAAAAGCCGTAATTTTTTAGTCAGATTGGGTGGAAATCCTTATGGTTTTTTTGGTTTTTTAAGATATCTTATGGGGTTTAAAAATCTTTTAATAAAAATGTACGATGATCCAAAATTAATAAAGGACGCTAATGAATTCTTCTTGAATTATGTAATTAAAGCTTGGTCAAAAATACTTAAGGATGTTGAAGTGGATTGCGCTTACATTTGGGAAGATATGGCGTACAATAATGGTTTAATGATTTCTCCAGCTATGTTTAGGGAGTTTCTATCGCCGTATTATAAAAGAATGGTTAGTTTCCTAAAAGAAAACGGTGTGGATATAATTTTAGTTGATAGTGACGGTTATATTGAAGAACTTGTTCCTTTAATGAAAGAGACGGGGGTAACAGGACTCTGGCCATGGGAAATTCAAGCTGGAAACAATCTTCTAAGGGTTAGAAAAAATTATCCTGATTTACAAATAATAGGTGGGGTAGATAAATTCATCTTAAGAAAAGATAAAAATACAATAGACAAAGAGCTTGAAAAGATCTCATATCTTTTAAAAAAAGGAAGATTTATACCACACATAGATCATTTAATACCCCCTGATGCAAAGTGGGAAAATTTTAAATATTGTAGAGAGAAACTTAACGAAATGATAGATGAGAAGTAGTCCAGATTATAAGACTTGGCATTTTTTGGCTTGAACACTATTTAAGTGATATCCTTCCTATCCACAAGGGGTAGGGTTTTCTGGCAAATTTTGTAAAGAAACTTTTTAAAAGTTAAGGAGAGGAAAATGTCTCTTGTTCCAATGAGAAAGATTTTGAAAGATGCAAAAGATGGAGGCTATGCTGTAGGCCATTTTGAAGCATGGGACTATGGTTCGTTAAAGGCAATTACTAATGCCGCTGAGGAAACTAAATCTCCTATAATTATTGGATTTGGTGGCAGATCATTTAAAACTTCTGCTGGTTGCGATGAAATAAAATTGGCCTCTTTTGCCTGTATGGGTAAAATAATAGCTCAAAATTCCTCTGTTCCCACTGCTTTTATTTTAAATGAGGCTTCTGCAGAGACTATTAAAAGGGGGATAGAGCTTGGTTTTAACTGTGTTATGTTTGATGGCAATTTCTTATCCCTGGAGGAAAATATTAAACTGACCAAGGAGATGGTAGAGAAAGCAGCCAAAATAGGAGTTGATGTAGAAGGACAGGTAGGAAGGATTCCTTCTGAGGGAGAAAAGATGGATAAAAGTTTTTTAACTTCTCCCAAGAAAGCTGCCCGATTTGTGGAGGAAACAAGAGTAGCTGCCCTTGCAATTTCAGTCGTGAATGTTCACATGGCAATGAAGAAGAAGTCCAGTATTGACCTTGAGCTTCTAGAGGAAATTCACAGATCGACAGATGTACCTCTTGTGATGCACGGAGGAACTGGATTCCCTGATACTCTAATTAAAGAAGTAATTAATAGAGGGGTATGTAAGTTTAATGTGGGTACTATTTTGAAAGGAGTCTTTTTGAGAGAAATAAAGAAGACTTTGGAAAAAGTAAACTTAAGCAAGGCTAACTTCCAAGAATTATTAGGTTCAAATAGTAGAATGGATATCTTTGAAAAAGGTTATTCTGCTGTTAAGGAAATAGTCAAGAAGAAACTGAAACTATACTCTTCTACATAGCCAGAAAAGTAAAATTTGCAGATTTTTTAAATGTTTACCACAGAGTTTCCTAAGAAATTATTTTTGACATTACTGAAAAGGAGGAAAGGAGAGTTTTTATGGTAAATGAGATAAAGATACCCAAAGATAATCTACTTCTGATATACACCACTATGGTAAAAATAAGGCGGTTTGAGGATAGAGTTTATCTACTTTTTCTGCAAGGAGAGATGCCAGGAACTATCCACCTTTACCAGGGGCAGGAAGCAGTAGCAACAGGTGTATGTGCCAATTTAAATAAGGAGGATTTGATCACCAGTACCCATCGTCCGCACGGTCATGCTATAGCCAAGGGAGTCTCTATCAAATCTTTAATGGCTGAACTTTTTGCCAGAAAGACAGGATGCTGTGAGGCAAAAGGAGGATCAATGCATGTTGGGGATATGGATGTAGGTATGCTTCCAGCAATAGCCATTGTGGGAGGGGGTATTCCAGTAGCTACAGGATGCGCCCTTGCCTGTAAGATGATGCACACAGATAGGGTGGTGGTATCTTTCTTTGGAGACGGAGCTTCCAATACTGGTGCTTTTCATGAAGGAGTTAATATAGGAGCTATATGGAACCTTCCAATTATATATGTTTGCGAGAATAATTTATATGGAGCTTCCACACATGTTAGCAAAGTGATGAGAGTAAAAAATGTTGCCGATCGAGCTATCTCCTATGGGATACCAGGGATAGTAGTGGATGGTAACGATGTATTTTCTGTTTATAGTGCAGCCCAAGAATCTGTATCAAGAGCACGGGAAGGCAAGGGTCCTACTATTCTGGAATGTAAAACTTACCGCCGGGGAGGGCATTCCCGTTCTGATGCCTGCAGGTATAGACCTAAAGAAGAGGAAGAAACCTGGCTGGCAAAAGATCCTATTCCACGAGCTAAAGACAAACTAATTGAGATGGGAGTTTTAACTCTTGAAAAAGCTAAAGAAATAGAAGATCAGATAAAAAGAGAAATTACCGAAGCTATTGAGTATGCACAAAAAAGTCCCTTTCCTGAACCAGAGGATACTCTATTAAATGTATTCACTTAAAATGGAGAAAAAAATGAGAAAACTAAGCATGGCTGAGGCTATAAGAGAAGCAATTAAAGAGGAGATGAGGCGAGATAGAAAAGTTTTCTGTATAGGGGAGGATATAGGAATAGAAGGAGGATTTGGAGGGGCTTTTGGAGTTACCCAGGGTTTATCCAATGAGTTTGGGCATGAAAGGATTTTAGATACTCCTATATCTGAGGCAGGAATAGCTGGGGTAGCCATAGGCGCGGCTATTATGGGCATGAGACCTATAGCAGATGTTGAATATGGAGACTTTATTTTCATTGCTATGGACCAGCTCATTAATAATGGAGCAAAACTCAGGTATCTTTCGGCTAAGAAAATAAGAATTCCCATGGTTATGCGTGTTCCTGTGGGAGTTTCAGGAAGAGGAACTCAGCATGCCCAATCTCTTGAGTCCTTCTTTGCTCATGTCCCCGGCTTGAAAGTAGCCTGTCCTTGTACCCCTTATGATGCAAAAGGAATGTTAAAAACATCTGTTAGAGATGATAATCTTGTTAT
The DNA here is from genome assembly GCA_030607715.1 of Candidatus Aerophobota bacterium. Next base: position 16,745 of record JAUWJM010000004.1, on the reverse strand, counting down.
GTTTTTTGAACACAAGTTACTCTATGGAGCTAAGGGGAGAAAAGAGACAATTGATGTAAGCATGAAAGTTCCTGAGGAGGAATATCTAATCCCTTTGGGAAAAGCAGATATAAAAAGAGAAGGAAAAGATGTAACCGTGATTGGCCTTTTAAGAACAGTGCATACAGCACTTGCTACAGCCGGTAAATTAGAAAAAGAAGGAATAGAGGTAGAGGTTATAGATCTGCGTAGTTTAGTTCCTTTAGATGAGGAAACTATCTTACAATCGGTGAAAAAGACAGGGAGAGTTGTGGTAGTTCAAGAGGATACACCTTTTGGAGGTTGGGGCGCAGAGATAGTTTCTCTTATCACAGAGAAAATTTTTGATTATTTAGATGCTCCTCCAAAAAGAGTAGCTCCTCCTCCTACTCCTGTTCCTTTTGCACCAATTATGGAGAAGTACTATGTTCCGGATGAGGAAGATATAATAAGAGCAGTAAGGGAAGTTATTTCATAAACATAAATGAGAGGAGAAAAAGAATGAAAAAATACTACGACCCTATAATTTTCAATCAATCCTTAGATGGAATTGACTTGAAAAGGCACCTTATAGGTACCTACTATGTGGAAGATGAGGTCCCTGGAGAGGATTTTATCGATCATTTTTCCTTAGTTCAAAGCTTAGTTATTGAAGGCTCCACAGGAACCTGGCAAGAAATAAAGGAAGAATCACCCCAGGTAAGAAAGCGTCTTACTGGGAAATTAGCGGGCTACTATGAGATTCCCTCTGATGGTAAAACAAAAAAGGCGGTTATCCAACTGGCCTTTCCCATTGATGCCTGGAACGGAAATGTTTCTATGATTCTTCTTTCTTTAGCTGGAAACTGTTATGCTTATTCTCCTAAAATGAGGCTTTTGGACATTTTTTTCCCCGAGGATTTAGTTAAAATGTTCAAGGGACCTAAGTTTGGGATAAGTGGAATTAGAGAGATGTTAAACATTAAAAAAAGACCTCTTTCACTTCATATTATTAAACCAAAAATGGGAATGACTCCAGAGCAAGTTGCAAAGCAAGTTTATCAAACTGCTTTGGGTGGAGTAGATATGTGCAAAGACGATGAGATGACCAGTGATGTTTACAACTCTAAGTTTGAGGATAGAATTAAGGCAGTTATGGGGGCACTCAAACAGGCTGAGAAAAAGACAGGTAAAAAGGTAATCTACTTTGTTAGCATTACTGATGATGTGAGTAAAATGGTAGAAAAGGCCAGGCGGGCAGTTAAATTAGGAGCAAATGGCCTTTTAATGGCCTATTCAGCTGGCCCCTCTATTCTCAGAACACTGGCTGAGGATCCAGAAATCAGCGTTCCTTTATTTATGCATCCTTCTCACATGATGGCTCTTGTTCCTCGAATCAGTGAGCCGGCTCTCTGTAAGCTATGCCGATTATGCGGAGCAGACCTTATGCTCACCCCCACTTACTGGTCCAGTATCCCTGTGGTATCCTATGAAGAGGGAATCAGAACAGCTCAAGTTTCACTGGCTCCTTTCTTTCACATAAAAAGAACATGGCCTATGCCAGCGGCAGGAATGTATCCAGGCTTGATGTCAATTCTGGTTGAGGAATTTGGACCGGATATTATCATTCCAGCAGGAGGAGGTATGTTGGGTCATCCTATGGGTTATACAGCAGGAGCAAAGGCTTGGCAGCAGGCCATTGAAGCTGTGATGAATGACATCTCTTTGGAAGAGGCAGCTCTGAATAAGCCAGAATTAAAAGCAGCTCTAAAGAAATGGGGAACCATTACCCGACCTAAGGTTCTCTGGCTAAGAGCAGCACCAAAATATCACCCCCAACCAATGAAATTTGATGAGCCAGGAAGTACCAATAAGACGTGAGAAGTAATATGTAATATGTGTGATTTTATTACTCATCACTTATCACAATCATTTGTATTCTCTGTGGTTAAGTTTTAACACTGCCTGTTCTATATATAGGAGGATATTATGGAAAAAAATATAATATTTGGCTCATGTTTACCACCTTTTGAATAGAATTGGATATGAATCAGTAGAAAAAGCAATGAAAGAAGGGAATCCAATTCAAGCATCGGCTCTTTTGAGAGAAGCGATCTGTGAGTAATAAATTAAATTTAGAAAATGGAGAAAAAATGAATGTCATCTAATCAGAAAATTAAAAAAGAGCTAACCCTGTACGGAAAGAAAATTGTGGAAAAAGAGTTAGCAGTAGCAGGAGGAGGAAACATCAGTGTTCGAGAAGGAGATATAATTTACCTTTCTCCCAGTGGATTTGCATTAGATGAAATTAATGAAGATCAATGGGTAGAAGTGGAATTAAAAACAGGAAAAGTCATAAATTCTGAGTTGAAGCCTACCTGTGAGGTTAACATGCATCTTATGTGTTACAAAATTCGTGAGGATATTCGAGCTGTAATACACACTCACCCTCCTTATGTTATTGGTGTTGTAAGTGCAGGAGTAGAAATTAAACCTATGTTTCCTGATTATGTTACCTATTTAAGCGGGGAAGTTCCCCTGCTTCCCTATATAATCCCATCAGGAAATGAGTTAGCAGAAGCCATAGGAAAAGTGATAGGTAGATATAACGTAGTTTCCTTGAAAAATCATGGAGCTTTAGCTGTAGGTGTTAATCTTAAAGAAGCATTTTATCGAAATATAACCCTTGAGGAAGCAGCTAAAATTTTATTTATTAGCAGAACAATGGGAACCCCTACCATCCTTACTCATCGTGAGGTAGAAGAAATTGAGAATTTAACAGCAGAAGCTTACCGTCGCAAGTTAGTAAAAGATATGTAAGTGAAAGAAAGAGAAAATTAAACTGGTAACTTATTATGAAAGCATTAATGAAATTGACAAATGATAAGATGGAACTTGTAGATGTTGCAGAGCCTTCCCCGGGACCAGGGGAGGTAAAAATTAAGGTAAGAGCTACAGGAATTTGTGGCACTGATCTTTATGGATATTCTGCAGTTAAGCCTCCTATAATTATTGGTCACGAAACAGCCGGGGAAATAGTAGAAATAGGTAAGGAAGTTAAAAAAGTTCGGGTAGGTGAAAGGATAACTACTGAAACTACTGCCTATATCTGCGGAAAATGTAGATTTTGCCAAAATGGGAATTATAACTTATGTCCTGAACGCAGGGGTCTTGGCTCAAAAAATAATGGAACTTTTGCTGAGTATTTTGTTATCCGAGAGGAAAGTATTCATCATCTGCCATCTCACATTGATTTTTTTGCCGGAGCTTTAACCGAACCCTTAGCCTGTGCTACTCATGCTGTTATGGAGCAGGCTAAGACCTCAGCAAACGATGTGGTTTTAGTGCTGGGACCAGGATCACTTGGCTTATTAGTCAGTCAGGTAGCCAAAGCAAAAGGGGCTAAAGTTATCATTTGCGGAATCTCAGGTGATGAAAAACGATTAGCCTTAGCTAAGGATTCAGGAATAGATTTTGCTGTTAATCTACAGGAAATGAATATACATAAATTTTTAAGGGAAATAACTAAAGGCTATGGAGCAGATATAGTCTTTGAATGTTCAGGTGCTTCTCCAGCAGTTCATTCAGGACTAAGATTAATTAAAAAAAGAGGCAAGTATATTCAGGCAGGAATTCTTCACCAAACGGTTAAGATAGATTTTGATGATATACTTTTTGGTCGAGAGATATACTTGATTGGCTCTCATACTCAAAAACCATCCTCCTGGGCCAAGGCACTAAAACTAATGGAGGAAAAAAAAGTTAATCTTAACTCATTAATAACTCATAGATTTCCCTTGGTAGAATGGAAAAAAGGATTTAAAATAGCCAGGGAAAGAGATTCCATTAAGGTTATCCTTTATCCTTAGATATTACAAATTTTTCTTTGAGTAAAGCTGTTGAAGGCTATGATGAATATCATCAAGAACTGGGGGATAAATTCTAAAGACTTGAGCATCCTGGGGAAGCTGAACATCACTATTTTCTCGAATAAATAAAAGAGCTATCTCATTTTTTTGAAGAGTTTTATCTATTTGCTCGGAAATATACTTTTCCCTTCTTGCCATAACCTCTGATAACAACTGAGATAGCAAAATAAAAATTTTAGTACTTTCTAATTTTAAACTTAGACACCTGCTTAAATCTATACTTTCCTTTACAAGTTTATCGTCCTCAATAGCTTCTATCTTTGCTCCCTTTTTGGAAAATTTCTTGACAATTTTATAGCTCCTCAGATCAACCTCTTTTATAATTTCCAATCCCTCCTCCCCTTCTACTCCCACCATCTCATGGTAAATCCTGTTAATTTTCCCCAACTTTTTTTCCAGATCATCAATACGTTTCTCTACCTCTTCCCAGTATCTGTTTAGCTTTTCTTTATAATCTTGAGGAAGATCTTTTTCCCATCCCTTACCAGAAAATAAAAGGGGAATTAGGTGTATCTTTCGCTTTTCTGTTTGGTAAGTTTTTACCTTTGGTTTTCCAATTTTCCCTATAATTTTTGACTCCATTATTCTACACCACCAATAAAAAGATAAAATCCGAGAAAAGCTTCCCGAAACTGTTTAACCTCCAATGTACTTAAACATGCTAAAGTAAGGCAGATACATAGCCACCACCACCACTCCTACTGTACCCCCCAGAAAAACCATCAGTAAAGGTTCCAGAAGACTGGCTAAGGAATCTACAATGGCGCGAACCTCCTGATCATAAAAATCAGCTACCTTATTAAGCATCTCATCTAAAGAACCTGTTTCCTCGCCCACAGAAATCATACTTGTAGCTAAGGGAGGGAATACAGAGTATTTCTTCAAAGGGGCAGCAATAGTTTCTCCTTCTTTGAGAGAATTTTTTGCCTCTTCTGCTGCTCTTTCAATAACCTTATTTTCTGCTGTCTTTCCAGTTAACTCCAGAGACTCCAGGATAGGAACTCCACTATTACACAAAGTAGCTAAAGTTCTGGTAAATCGAGAAAGAGCCATTTTATGAAACAACTTCCCCAGTACAGGGAGCTTTAACTTTACTACATCAAGCCAGTAACTTCCCTTATCTGACCTTTTGATTAGCCAATAGGTAAGAGCCACCACTCCTACAATGGTGGGGATTATGTAAAATTTCTCTCTTAAGAGCCTGGATAAATCCAGGAAAATTTGAGTTAAAGCAGGGAGGTCAGCCTGAAAAGCTTCTCTAAACAACTCTTCCATTTGAGGGAGAATAAAAAATATAAGAGCAAAAATAAGCCCTAGAGCCATAATTAAAACAAAAATGGGATATCTCATAGCAGTTTTTATCCTCGCCTTCATATCATCTGTCTCTTCCATATAGGTTGCCAATCGAGTAAGGATAAGGTCTAAAACTCCCCCTGCCTCACCTGCTTTTACCATATTACAAATCAAAGAAGAAAACCTTTTGGAATGTTTAGCCAAGGCATCGGAAAGAGATAATCCTGTTTCTATATCAGCTTTAACCTGAATTATAACTTTCTTCAAAGATAGATTTTGAGTTTGGTTAATTAAAACATCAAGAGCTTGAACAATGGGCAAGCCGGCATTGATCAAAGTAGCAAATTGCCGAAACATAACAACGATATGCTTTGATTTTATTCTGAATTCAAAGAGTTGAGTTTTAGAGACACTTTTCTCTGAGCTCAGGGCTACAAGACTAATCCGTTTTTTTGCTGAAATAAGGATTAATCCTTGAGCTCTTAATTGATGAGCTACTTCTCTTTCATCACCGGCATCTATGTGTCCCCTTATTTTTTCTCCTCTCCTACCCCGAGCCACATAAGTATAAACTGCCATTTATTTGTTCCTTACAGGGTTCCACTTATCCTGGCCAGCTCTTCCAGAGTAGTTTCCCCCTTAATTACCTTAGCTAAAGCATTTTCTCTTAAAGGCACCATTCCATTAGCTAAAGCAACCTTCTTAATTTCTATATCAGGAGCTTTTCTAACAATTAACTCTTTTATATCATCATCAATTTCTAAGGCTTCCATTACCGCCATTCTTCCCCTGTATCCAGTATTATTGCACAAAGGGCATCCCTTAGCTCTATAAAACATGCCATCCTTTAATTTCTCTTTATCTATACCTAAAGACTTTAATATTGTGGGGGAAGGCTTGTAAAGAACAGCACAGTCTTTACAAACTTTGCGAATTAATCTCTGTGCTCCTGCAAAGGCAAGAGATCCCACAATAAGAAAGGGTTCTACTCCCATATCGATCAGCCTGGTTATACTTCCCACAGCATCGTTGGTATGCAAAGTAGTAAAGAGAAGATGGCCAGTTAAAGCAGCTTTAATTCCAATATCCGCTGTCTCCAGATCCCGCATTTCTCCTAACATAATTATATCAGGATCCTGACGAAGAAAAGCTCGCAAAGCCCTGGGAAAGGTTAATCCAATTTCTTCATGAACCTGCACCTGATTAACCCCCTCCATTTCATATTCTACAGGATTCTCTATGGTGAGAATATTCTTATCTGGACTGTTGATAGCTCTTATAGCGGCGTAAAGAGAGGTAGACTTCCCGGAACTGGTGGGTCCTGTGAGAACGATCATTCCATAAGGTTGCTGAATAGCTCTTTGATATTTCTCTAAAACATCGCTCTCAAAACCTAATTTATCAATAGTTAAACCACTAAGTTGAGCTTTGTCTAACACTCTAAGAACAGCTTTTTCCCCAAACTTAGTGGGTATAGCAGAAACTCTAAAATCTATATCTCTGCTGTAGGCTTTAACTCGAAATCTTCCATCCTGAGGAAGCCTCCTTTCGGCAATATCTAAATCAGATAAAATCTTTATTCGAGAAACAACGGCGTTCTGCATTCTTTTGGGAAGAGAGGTAACAGGATGCAAAATCCCATCAACTCTATAACGAATCCGAACTTTTTTCTCAAAAGGTTCTATATGAATATCACTGGCTCTTTCTCTTATGGCCCGGGAAAGAATCATATTAACCATTTTAATAATGGGAGCTTGCTCTGCTTCTTGCAACAGATGATCCAGATTAACCGACTCCTCTCCTTCCACTACTGTTAATTCGCCCTCCTCACCTGACTTCTCTATTAAATCATCTAAATCTTTAGTAGCTAAAGTAGCATAATAATCATCGATGATTTGCTCAATCTCAGTAGAAGTAGTTACAATAATTTGGATGTTATAACCTGTCCTTGCTCTTAAGTCATCGATGAGTAAAACATCTAAAGGATCAGAAGTAGCAATAGTTAGATTCTCTCCAGACTTATTCAGAGGAATTACCTTTTCTTTTCTAATTACTTTTATAGGGAGAATTCTAATTATTTCCGGGTCCAGCTTGTAATTTCTTAATTTTATATGGGGAATCCCCAACTGCTTGGAAAAACCAATTACCAACTGCTCCTCACTAATTATTTCCAGCTTAACTAAAATATCAGCAAGTTTTCCTCCCTCTTTTCTTTGATATTCTTTAGCTCTTTTAAGATCTTCTTCCGTTGCAAAACCTTCTTTGAGCAAAACATCGCCCAGGCTCATTCTTCTTATTTTAGCCATCTTAATACCCTATTTTTTTTTATTAATATCACACAAGAGCTCTTTGTCAAGTTTACGCATTAACTCATTACATATTACTAATTGCCTTTAGCCTTTTGCCTTCTTATTTGGTAGGAGATTGAAATTGAAGCTTGTAAAGATAGTAATAATATCCTCTTTTCCGCAAAAGTTCTTGATGAGTACCTGTTTCCACAATTTTTCCTTTTTGAATAACAAGGATTTTATCGGCATCCCTCACTGTGGAAAGTCGATGAGCTATGATAAGAGAAGTTTGACCTGATAGGAGATTTTTTAAGGCTCTTTGAATGAGAAGCTCTGTCTCAGAATCAATGTTAGCTGTAGCCTCATCCAGAATGAGAATTTTAGGGTTAAAGGCCAGGGCCCTGGTGAGGGCTAAAAGCTGTCTTTGCCCCTGAGAAAACTCCGACCCTCGTTCCCTTACTTCTGCCTCATATTTTCCAGGGAGCCTTTCAATGAAAATATGAGCATTTGTGTGTCTTGCTGCTTCCCACAGCTTCTCATCAGAAATGGTATTATTCCTGAGCCTTATGTTGGTTCCGATGTCTCCAGAGAAAATAAAAACATCCTGAAGAACCAGACTAATTTGAGATCTAAGAAAGGAAAGATCCAAATCTCTTATGTTGACTCCATCTAAGAGGATTTCTCCTTTTTGAAACTCGTAGAAACGGAGGAGAAGGTTTGTAATTGAAGTTTTTCCTCCTCCAGTGTGGCCAACCAGAGCTATCTTTTCTCCTGGCAGAACAGTAAAAGAGATATCCTTAAGTACCCAATCCTCATCCTTATAGGAAAACCAGACACTCCGAAATTCAATTTTCCCCTTTAGATCAGCTATTTTCTTATCTCCTCCTCGATCTTCCTTCTTTTCATCCAGAAGCTGAAAAATTCTTTCCGAGGAAGCCATAGCTGACTGAAGAATGTTAAATTTCTCAGCAATGTCTCTAATCGGTCTAAAAAACATCTCAGCATAATAAAGAAATGCCGTCAGACCTCCCAGAGTAAGGGCTTCACTAATTACTCTGCTCCCTCCCTGCCAGATGATGAGGGCAATGGCGAATGCACCTATAATTTCTATTAAAGGCCTGAAGATAGCGAAAACAAAAAGTTGACGCATAGAAGCCACATATTTCTCATTATTTATGGTCTTAAATTTATCAAAGTTATCTTTTTCCTGGTTAAACAGTTGAATTATTCTCATTCCGGCTATGTTTTCCGCAGTGAAGGCATTCAGTTTGGCAATCTTTCTCCGCACTACACGAAAGGCTTGCCTTGCCTTAAGGCGAAAGACAAAACTAACGTAAGCCATTAAAGGGCTAAAAAGAAGGAAAATAAGGGTTAGCTTTGTATTCAACCTGAACATAACAAATAGAATACCACAGAGCAGAAAGATATCTTTAATGGCTGAGACTAAAACTGTGGTGTACATTTCATTAACAGATTCCACATCATTAGTGGCACGAGTAACCAGCCTCCCAATAGGTTTTTTATCAAAAATAGCAATGGGGAGATGAAGCAAATGGGAAAAAATCTTGACCCGCATATCATACATTATTCTCTGACCGTTATACTGGAGAAGATATATCTGGGCGAAGTTAAAGAAAAAGCTTAAGATAAGGATAGAGAAGAAGGTAAAGGCAAGAAAGTTTAATTGAGAAATGTCCCTTTTTCTAATGAGCCTTAAATCATCTTCTGTAAGCTTCTTTAAGTCATTTGAGTTAATGAAGAAGAACTCTCCAGCTTGATGAAATAAAAGAGGATATCTCTTAATCAAAAAAAGAATTTTCTCTTTTTTCTCTGTTTTTAGTTCCTCGAAATTTATCCCCAAGAATCTTTCTTTTGAAAGATATCCCTTGGCCTTAAGGTCAACCTTATCACTCTCCTTTACCAGGGAGAGGTCTATTAAGTAAGTATCTTTTTTTAAGGGGTTGAGATATTTTCCATATTTTTCACTAAAATAATTTTCAAAGGAAGAATTCTTTCCAGAAAATTCCATTTTAGCGTAAGGAGGAACCAGACACTGATCAATAGCCATTTTGGTAATATAGGGAAGAGATATATCAAATATAGCCGTAAAAAGAGTTATTATCACTCCTAAAAGAAAAAGAAACTTGTAAGGCTTAATGTAATTTAAGAGTCTTTTAAACAACTTGACACTGTAAACCTTACCTATCTTTTCTTCTTCTAAATAATCATCTTTCATCATAACTTTAAATGCTCCCCTTTTTCTTCCTCTAATTTTTGTTCCTCATAGAAAGAAGCATATATTCCCTTAACCTTTAAAAGCTCCCTATGGTTTCCCTTCTCAACTATTTTACCATCATCCATCACAATAATGAAATCGCAATTTTCAACAGCCACAATTCGATGAGAGATTACTATCGAGGTACGATTCTGCATAACCTTGGTTAAGTTTTTTAAGATTTGCTCCTCTGTTTGAGCATCCACCGAAGAAAGAGCATCATCCAAAATGAGGATCTTGGGATTTCTGATGATCGCTCTGGCTAAAGCTATTCTCTGTCTTTGACCTCCGGAAAGAGAAATTCCCCTCTCTCCCACTAAGGTATCAAAGCCCTCAGGAAACTCCATAATTTCCGAGTGAATCTGGCATAACTTTGCCATCTCTATGATTTGCTCTTTGGAGGATTCGGGATTTCCGAAGACAATATTTTCCCAGATAGAAGTGGAAAAGAGAAAGCTATCCTGCGGCACCATTCCTATACTTTGCCTCAAAGTGGAAAGACGGATCTGCCTTATGTCCACTCCATCGAGGAAAAGAGTTTCCCGAGGAGGCTGGAATACTCGGCAGAGAAGGTGAATGAGAGCGCTTTTTCCTGAGCCAATTCTTCCCACTATTCCCAGCTTTACTCCTGGTTGAACAAGGAGATTTATATTCTTCAAAATCGGGCTATCTTTACCAGAATAAGAAAAGGAAAGATTGCGATATTCTATTTTACCCTGAATATCTATATCAAGAGCGTTCCTTTCATCTCTTATCTTTGGCTGTGTTAAAAGAATTCTATTTATCCTTCCCATAGAAGCAGTTCCTCTCTGAAAAAGATTTACCATCCAACCAATGGCCATTATAGGCCCGGTTAACATTCCCAGATACATAGAAAAGGCAACTAAATCGCCAATGCTTATCTCACTTAAAATGGCCCCTCTGCCTCCAAATAAAAGGACAAGAGCGGTGCTTAAGCCTCCCAAAAGCATAAGAAGGGGCTCAAATAATCCCCAGACTTTTACCAGAGCGATATTTTTTCTAAAAAATTCCTCATTTACCTTTTTGAAATTATCCATTTCCCCCCCTTCTTGAACAAAGGCTTTGATCTCCCTTATACCGCTAAGGCTCTCCCTTACCTTCTCCGTGATGTTTGAAAAAGCCTCCTGGACTTTCTTAAATCGCTGATGAATTCTCCGGCCAAAAATTATCACGATTAAAGCAAGGATGGGGAAAGGACTTGCTACATAAAGGGTGAGATTCGGATTTATGAATATCATAGCTGCCAGGGAAAAGATTAAAAAGATAAGAGAATCAACTGAGATTATCACTCCCATAGCGGCTGCCCTTCTCACTGCCTCAATATCATTGGTGGCTCTGGCCATAAGGTCTCCTGTTCTGGTGCTATTGAAAAAACTTGCTGATAGAGTTTGAATGTGGGAAAAGAACTTATTGCGAAGATATTGTTCTATTCTTAGAGAAGTCCCCCCAATAAAATAGCGCCAGACAAAGCGCAGCACTGCCCCTCCCAAAGATAGGGCTATGATGTAAAAGGCGTACTTTGCTAAGACCAAGCTGGTGGCCCTTCCCAGAGTAAGGATATCTATTGCACTTCGGATGATAAGAGGGAGGATAAGTTGGGTCCCATCGACTAAGAGAAGAGCCAGAAGACCGATCATAACCCTTGTTTTATATCGCCAGATAAGCGAAAATAGCGCCCTGAATTCCTTTGTTTTCTTAACTTTATTCACTGATAAATTCCTCTTTAGTTAAAGCTTTTTGTCAATTCTTGTATTTTAATGTGTGCCTCTTTTTTTGTCAAAGTTTATACTCCACTATTGACTACAAGTAAAATTCGTGCTAACTTTACATATTAGCCGCTGATTTACGCAGATAAATAAAAAAATGCTATTAAAAGACTTTTACTATTGCTTACCCAGGGAGCTTATTGCTCAGCAACCTTGCCCTGTTCGGGATAGATGCCGACTTTTAATACTTTCTCGAAAAGGCAGAATAGAGCACAAAAGATTTTATGAAATAGGAGAATATTTAAGGAAAGGGGATGTAATAGTCCTTAACAATACCAGGGTAATCCCGGCTCGATTAAAGGGGAAAAAAGAGACTACAGGAGGAAAAGTTGAGGTTTTCCTTCTACAAAAAAAAGAGAATGGCACCTGGGAATGCTTATTGAAGCCAGCTCGAAGATTAAAAGAGGGAACAGTTATTATTTTCCCGGAAACTCGTCTTAGCGCTAAGATATTAAAGAAAGAAAGAGGAAGCGAGGGAACAGTTGAGTTTACTTCTTCTTGTTTAGAAGAAGAAATTCTTAAAGTAGGTCAAACTCCTCTACCCCCTTATATTAAAAGACACTCCCGTCACAAAGATAAAGACAGAGAAAAATATCAAACTATCTATGCTAGACAAAAAGGAGCTATAGCAGCACCCACAGCAGGACTTCATTTTACTCATCAACTACTGCAAAAGCTTAAAAGTATGGGAATAAAATTTGTTGAGATTACCCTCCACACTGGTTGGGCAAGTTTCAAATCTCTCTTAAATCCCATAGTAGAGAAAAATGAGATACCTACTGAGCACTTTAAGATTTCCCCTTCAACAGCTAAAATTATCAACGAAACCAAAAAGAGAGGAGGAAGACTAATAGCTGTGGGTACTACTACTGTCCGGGCACTGGAAACACAAGCTCAAGTTTCAGGATTACTCTTACCAGGAGAGGGATGGACCAATCTTTTTATCTATCCGGGATACAATTTTAAGCTAATTGATGCTCTGATAACTAACTTTCATATACCCGGTTCTTCTCTTATACTTTTAGTAAGTGCCTTTGTAGACAGAGAAAAATTAATGAAAGCTTACCAGGAGGCAATTAAAAAAGGTTACCGTTTTTTGTCCTTTGGCGATGCTATGCTAATTATCTGATAAACCTTTCAATGCGAACCCTTGACAGTAGTCTAAATTTTATTATAATTATATCAGTTATTTCTTAAAAAAAGAGAGGAGGAGAACCATGAAAACGTGGAAGCAAACTTTCCCTTAGCCCTTTCAAGATTCAAATATAAACTTTCCCTTAGTCCTTCCTTTGTAAGCAAATCACAAGCACCAACTAATATCACAATAAAAATTTAGTAAGGAGGTAGAAATGGAAAAAATAAGAATTACCATAGTAGGGATAGGTAATTGTGCAAGTTCGCTAATTCAAGGGTTAGAGTATTACAAGGATGGAAAAGAGGTAATTGGTTTAATGCATCCTGAACTTGGTGGCTATAAGATAAGTGACATTGAGGTGGTATCTGCTTTTGATATTGATAAAAGAAAAGTTGGTCGGGATTTAAGTGAGGCCATTTTTTCTAAGCCAAATTGCACCAAGGTATTCTGTCCCAATATTCCTCACTATGGAGTAACTGTAAAGATGGGAACAGTGCTGGATGGAGTAGCTAAACATATGGATGATTATGATGAGGAAAGAGCTTTCCGTTCAGCTAAAGTAGAACCCTGTGATATAGTAGAGGAGTTAAAAAAAAGTGGAGCCGAAATTCTGGTCAATTATTTACCAGTAGGATCGGCAGAGGGAGTAAAGTTTTATGCTCAAGCAGCCCTGGAGGCAGGATTGGGATTTATAAACTGCATGCCAGTATTTATTGCCTCTAATGAAGGGTGGGCAAAAAAATTTGAAGAAAAAGGTCTTCCTATTGTGGGTGATGATATAAAAGCACAATTGGGAGCTACTATTACCCACCGGATTTTGACAAAGCTATTTGTTGATCGAGGAGTAAAATTGGACCGCACTTATCAGCTCAACACAGGAGGAAACACTGACTTTTTAAATATGCTTGCCAGAGACAGACTTTCTTCAAAGAAAATCTCAAAAACAGAAGCAGTGCAATCCCAACTAAAAACCCCTCTTCCTTCTCAAGATATTCATATTGGTCCCAGTGATTACGTTCCCTGGCAGAATGATAACAAGATATGTTTCATTAGAATGGAAGGAAGAGAATTTGGTGATATTCCTCTTAATATTGAGCTAAGGCTTTCTGTGGAAGACTCGCCTAATAGTGCCGGTGTTGCTGTAGATGCCATCAGATGTTGTAAAATTGGTTTGGATAGAGGTATTAGCGGACCTTTGACCTCAATCTCATCTTACACTATGAAACATCCACCAATTCAATATTCGGACTTTGAGGCTAAGAACAAAGTGGAGGAATTTATTACAGGAAAAACTGAAAGATAATATAGATAACCTCTTAAATTTTATAATTAGTTACTTAAGGCCGCAGGTGAAAATCTGCGGCCTTATTAGTTTATTAAACTAAAGCTCTCTATGGGAGATTGAATATGAAATGTCTCATCATCGCTGCCGGGAGGGGAAGCAGACTATCAAATAGAGGAGATTCAAAACCTCTTATTTCCCTCCTGGGATTGTCTCTCATCGAACGGGTTATATTAACTACAAAGAAGAGCGGTTTAAATAATTTTTACGTGGTAACAGGATACAACGGTGAAAAGGTGAGACATTTTTTGAATAAGTTTAGTCAGAGTGCAGATGTAAATATAATTCATATCAAAAATGAAGAATGGGAAAAGGGGAACGGATTATCTGTTCTCAAGGCAAAATCATTATTAAATGAGAATTTCATTTTATTGATGGGAGACCATATCTTTAATGAATCAATATTAACAAGGCTAAAGGATAAAAGAATAGCTAAGAATGAAGTTATGTTAGCTGTAGATTATAATATCAAAAACAATAAGCTTGTTGATGGTGAGGATGTCACAAAAGTTTCTGTCGAAGATAATAGAATCTTAGATATAGGAAAAAATATAAAGAGATACAACGCTTATGATACAGGAATCTTTCTCTGTTCTCCTGTAATATTCAATGCCATTCAAGAAAGCATAGGTAAAGGAGATGATTCCCTCTCAGGGGGAATGAGGGTATTGGCTAAGAAGGGGGAAGCTAAAGCTTTTGGCATTAAAGATGATTTCTGGATTGATGTGGATGATAAAAGAGCATTTAAAAAAGTTGAAAAAAAACTTTTAGCCAGTTTAAAAAAAACATCTGATGGTCCCATATCAAGATATTTAAACAGACCTATATCAACCAGAATTACAAAGTATCTTGTAAGAACTAAAATTACACCAAACTATATCTCGTTCTTTTCTTTTGTCCTTTCCGTTCTAAGCACTTTTTTCTTCTTCTTAGGAGGGTATATTAATTTAGTTATCGGAGGAATAATAGTACAAATGTTATCTGTTATTGACGGTTGTGATGGAGAAATAGCAAGATTAAAATTCCAAATTACAGAATTTGGCGGATGGTTTGATGCTGTATTAGATCGATATGCTGATGCTCTTGTTCTTTTTGGTCTAACCTGTTATGTCTATCTTGAAAATCTAAATTTTTTGCCCTTATTAATTGGTTTTTTAGCAATTATAGGTACCTTTATGAATAGTTATACAGCCGACAAATACGATGGCTTAATGAAAAGAAAACTTGGCTCAAGGAAACACTACTTTAGAATTGGTCGCGATGTTAGAATGTTTATCATATTTATTGGAGCTTTGATAAATCAGCCCCTTTTAACTCTTGTTTTAATTGCTTTCCTAATGAATGCAGAAAATATCAGAAGGATAGTACTCTTATATAAAAATGAATAATATTAATTGCGTGGAAAAGAAGATTGAGGAAATTGTCTCATAGGGGTATTACTATTATTCCTTCCTCATCTCCAATTTCCTGAAATTTTCCTTTTCCCCTGCAATAAGCTGTATAAGCACACAAAAGTGCATCAAGAGTATGAGCGCTGAAAAGTAATTCTTGAGGAGGGATCCCTAAAATCCAGAAAGAAAGCCTCTTCTGAATACCTTCTCTCCATTTTAAAGTGGGTTTTTTACCCTTGGGTTTTATACCCAAAATCTCTTGAGTGGCTCGGGGATAAACCTCAATGAAAGAATAATTTTTCTTCTTCAACTCCTGTGCCAATCTCACTCCCCTAAAAGTTAAAGACCCTAAAAGAGCAGGGGGAAGGCAAGGAATACCAAGCTCTCTTAATTGCCTGTCACAGAATCGACTGGAATAACATTCTTCCTTGCCCTGAGGAAGAGAAAGAGGAGCATCTATTCCAATCCATTGAGGAGAAAGATCTTCTATCTTACTCTTGATCTGCTCATCGCTAAAAACTTCACCTGGATCAATAAACATCCTTTTGTTTTCATCTATAGCTGCCCATCCTGTGGGTCTTTTAGGGCTCCCCGCTAAATCCAGACCAAGAAAGATAGATTTTTTTACCAATTTAATCCCCTTGCCTTTAGCCTCTTCTCTTTTCCCTTTTCCTTTAGCCCTTTGCCTCTTACGCATTTACGCTTTAACGCATTCACACATTCACTCATTACTTCTTAAAGGAATCAATCACTAATCTAAACTCCTTTAGCTTCATAAGATAAGATAGTCCTCCAAATATACCCACTCCTGCAATTACTGCCATCCCAACCCAAAAAATTTGATTAATTAGAGAACTCAACCCCAGGAAATTATAAAAGAGGAAAGATAAAAGATAAATCCCTGTCCCCATTACACCAGTAGCAGTTAAAATTTTACCCAGAGAGTAAAGAATTTCTCTCCCCTTAATATTTCCCAATTTTTCTCTAAAAAGAAAAAAAAGTACACTCATATTGACGAGCATCGATAGAGAGGTTGCCAGGGCTAATCCTTTGTGCATCAAAGGGCCTAATAAAAGAAAATTTAATAAAATATTAAGACACACAGTAAGAACAGCTACCTTTAACGGCGTGAGGACATCCTGGAGAGAGTAAAAGGCCCTGGTGAGTATCATAACCCCTCCCATCGCAAACAAACCCGGGCAGTAGTAAAAAAGAGCCTCTGCTGTGATTAATGTATCTCCAAAGGTAAAGGCACCGTGTTCAAAAAGCAAAGAAATGATATTTTTCCCAATTAAAATCAATCCCAGG